>JBJXFC010000291.1:0-23739 GCA_046153915.1 Flavobacteriales bacterium | reverse complement strand
AAAACAGAAACCAAGTCGTGGTTTGCAACCTATAAGCCATTGCTTCTAATTGCGTTTTTCATTGTACTTGTCTCCACACTCATTTCATTTCATGATGGCCAGATGCACTGGATGCGTTGGATGAATAGCGCCATGGCTGGTTTTTTCCTAGTGTTTTCATTCTTTAAATTACTTGATTTGAAAGGCTTTGCTGAAAGCTACAGTTCATACGACTTGCTGGCCATGCGGTGGAAAGGATATGGTCTTATTTATCCCTTTTTGGAGTTGGCTTTGGGAATCGCCTTCGTTACCCAATGGCAACCCTTCATAACAAATCTTATAACCGTTGTGCTGATGAGTTTTTCAATTTTAGGTGTTACCAAAAGCCTTTTGGCAAAGCGCATCATCCAGTGCGCATGCTTAGGAACAGTGTTCAATCTCCCTATGAGCACTGTAACTTTTGTAGAGGACGGCCTGATGATAACAATGGGTCTTGCAATGCTTATGATGATATAAAATATACCCCGAATCAGTTAATAAAACACACAAGAAAGACCGCAATAATATTTGCTGTAATTTGGAAATTCATTCTTCAACTACTTTAGCAAAAGTTGCTGCCGACAACAAAAATCAAATCATACAAAAATGAACAAACTCAAACTTGCCTGCTGCGTCTTTGCAGCCATCATTATCGCATCATGCGGCAACGCTCCGGCAGAAAATAAAAAGTTAGAAACCGAAGAACACGACCACTCAAGCCATCAAGGACACTACACTTGCCCTATGCACTCCGAAGTAATGGAACACGAGCCTGGTGTTTGCCCCAAATGCGGAATGGACCTCGTAAAAAAAGACGAAGTGGCTGACAGTAAAGAATACTTCATTCAATTTGGCTCAAGCCCAACTTCAGTCGAAGCAGGCAAGTCTGGTAAAATTGTGCTCACTCCAAAAATCCGTGGTGAAGAAACAAAACAGGTAATATTGGATGTGATGCACGAAAAGAAAATTCACCTTATTGTCGTAAGCAAAGACTTAACAGAGTTTCATCACGTGCATCCTGTGGAGCAGGCCGATGGCAGTTTTGAACTCACATTGCTGGATGCAGCCACACCTTATAAAGATGGCGATTACAACAATGAATTGAAGTTGACACACGGTGGCGACTATCATTTTTATGTAGACTATGTGCCTTATGGAGCAAAGCACCGCACTGAGAAAATAGATGTTAGTGTAGCGGGCAATTCAATACCTGCCAAAACATTTGCGATCGAAAAATTGAAAAGCACTGTGGATGGGTACGAAATCGAATTGCAACCTGAGGGTGGTCTGTTTTACAACCAGGGTGAAACACACATCAATGTAATTGTCAGAAAAGAGGGAAAAGAAATTCCTGATTCTTCGTTGGACAGTTATCTATCTGCCAAAGCTCATGTGGTAATGATTGAAACCACCGAAAAGTCCTTTCTCCATCTTCATCCAGAATCCGAAAACAACCGAGTACACCTTCACGCTGAATTTGGAAAGGTAGGTATGCATCGCGCATGGGTTCAATTTATGCACAAGGGAGTGCTGCACACAGCAGATTTTCTTGTAAAGGTCTCTAATGCACTTTCGCCAGAACCACCCAATGTGGTAGCCCGTGAAGATCGTAGCCACCCCCACTGATTTTCAGGGGTCTAGGGGTAATTGTATTGCCTACACTTGTGGGAAGACCTATCTGAAACCAATCGCATATGAAGAACACGAGGCCAGATTACAATCTCATAGAATACTTTGCTGATAAATTTGTATTACATTCGCACCATTGAAGAATGTGATCATATATCTTTTACTTTCATCCTTTTTGGTATCACAAACAGAATTGCATGAGTTGTTGAAAGTGCCTGCGCTTATCATTCATTACTTCGAGCACAGCAAAGCGGAAAGTGATTTGTCTTTTGCGGAATACATGCACAATCACTACTGCTCCGAACATCACCAGTGCAATCACGAAAGCGCAAAGGAACACGAGCTTCCATTCCAGTGTTGTGATTTCACACACCTCACGATTGTTTGTGTGATGTCTTTACCTGAGAAATTTTCATTCCCCGTTTTCGAATCACACATCGAACATGGACTCGCTTATTCTGTGCAATTCCATTCTGAGTCAGATATTGATATCTGGCAGCCCCCCAAGCTTTAATTGAATCATTGGCCTCGAATCAAGCGAGGCTGTGTTGCGTACAGAAAATATTTTCTCTACGTACATACTTCTCCCTTTCCTTCGGAGAGGGCGTAGTGAGGCTCAATTTACAATCTTTAATAAATAATAAATTATGTTGAATCGCCTTATTCGGTTCTCACTCGCAAACCGCAATTTTGTGGTAGCAACCGCAGCGCTTGTGTTGGTTTATGGAACTATCACCGTCATCAATCTGCCGGTAGATGTATTGCCCGATTTGAATCGCCCGCGTGTCACGATATTTCTGGAGGCTAACGGTATGGCTCCTGAAGAAATAGAAACCATTGCAGTGATGCCCGTTGAAACCTCCATGAATGGTGCACCCGGCGTAAAAACCGTTCGCTCCAGCAGTGCCGTAGGCCTTGGCCTCATCTATGTGGACTTCGACTGGGACATGGACATTTACCGTGCACGGCAAATGGTTGCTGAAAAATTGCAGACCGTTGATTTGCCAGAAGGCATCAACCCCGTGATGGGTCCTGTAACAAGCATCATGGGACAAATCATGAATATCTCGGTAAGTGGCGATAGCACCAGCGCTGCCGACCTTAGAACACTTGCCGATTTTACCATTCGCAGAAGACTAATGAGCATCAAGGGAGTTTCGCAGGTGATCTCCATTGGTGGGGACAGAAAACAATACCAGGTGCTGCTTTCGACTGCCCGCATGAAACAATTTAACCTGACGGTAGATGAAGTTGAATATGCGCTGCAGAAAAGTAACCTAAGCACTACTGGTGGATTTTTTGACCGCTATGGAACAGAGGTATTGATTCGTTCCGTGGGTTGGGTTACAAGTGTGGAAGATGTAAAACAGATTGTAGTCGCTCACCGGGAAAATACACCCATCCTGCTGTCGCAAATAGCCGATGTAGAATTTGGCCCGGCTATAAAACGGGGTGACGGAAGTTTGAATGGAAGCCCTGCCGTAATTCTTACCGTAGAAAAACAACCGGGCGGCAACACAGTAGAAATAACGGATGCCGTAATGAAGGCCTGCGAAGAATTGAAAGCCTCACTGCCTGCTGATGTGGAAATCAATCCCAACATTTTTCAGCAGAAGGATTTTATCACCAACTCCCTTACCAATGTGGAAGAAGCGTTGCGTGATGGTTTTATTCTGGTAGTGATTATTCTCTTTTTATTCCTGCTGAATTTCAGGACAACCATCATCACACTTACTGCTATCCCGCTTTCCATCGTTATCACCGCCATCATCTTCAAAGCATTTGGCATTTCCATCAATACACTCACCCTGGGTGGGCTTGCTATTGCTATTGGCGAATTAGTAGACGATGCCATTGTCGATGTTGAAAACGTTTTCAGGCGATTGCGCGAGAACAAACAATTGGAGCATCCCAAGCCTACACTTCGTGTCATTTATGAAGCCAGCAGTGAAGTGCGAAATTCCATTGTATACGCCACCATCATTGTTGTGCTGGTATTTCTTCCGCTTTTCTATTTGGAGGGAATGGAAGGGAAAATTTTCGCACCATTGGGCATCGCATACATCACCAGCATCATTGCTTCGCTGGTAGTTTCATTGACAGTTACACCAGCATTGTGTTCTTATCTGCTCACCAATTTCAAAAAAGGACACGAGGAAAAGGACAGCTTCGTAGTGCGCTGGCTGAAGAAACAAGAGGTGCGTACGTTGAACTGGGCATTGGGCAGAACACGAGTCGTTATCGGTTTATCCATAGTGCTTGTGGTTGGTTCCATGGCTGTCATTCCATTCTTTGGAACAGAATTTTTGCCGCCATTCAATGAAGGTTCGTTCACCGTAAATCTCTCTGCTCCTTCAGGAACTTCGTTAGAGGAAAGCAACAAAATAGGAACGCTTGCAGAGAAGCTAATTCTGCGTGTGCCTGAGGTAGAATTTGCCAGCAGGCGCACCGGACGAGCTGAAATGGATGAACACGTAGAACCGGTTTCGAATTCGGAAATTGATGTGAAGTTGAAAGCAGAAGCGGAGCGTTCGCGCGAAGAAGTCATTGCCGACATTCGAAAAGAATTAGAAGTATTAAAGGGAGTATCTATCAATTTGGGCCAACCCATCTCACACCGTATAGACCATCTTCTAAGTGGTGTACGAGCACAGGTGGCCATCAAACTTTTCGGCAATGACTTGACAGAAATGCGTACTACCGCCGGAAAAATTTCTGAAGTGTTGGGAGCAGTAGAAGGTGTAGTGGACATACAAGTAGAAAGGCAAGTAATGATTCCACAACTCCTTATCAAACTCAACAGGGAAGACTGCATTCGTTATGGAGTGCAGGTAGGAAAAGTGGCCGAAGACCTGGAGATTTTTTACAATGGCAAGGCCATGACAAAAATCTACGAAGGGCAAAAATCGTTTGACCTGGTGCTGCGTGCAGAGCAAGATGAGCGGGTAAACCTCGACAACATTCGCAACTCACTCGTGCATAATATCAATGGCGAATTGATACCACTGCGGCAAATAGCGGAAATAGAATATGCCAGTGTGCAAAACAGTATTTCTCATGAAAATGCGCAGCGCAAAATCAATGTGAGCTGCAACGTGCAGGGCCGTGATTTAGGAAGTGCAGTAATGGAGCTTCAGAAAAAAATAAATGAGGAGGTGACATTGCCCGATGGAACATTCATAGTGTACGGTGGACAGTTCGAAAGTCAGAAGAGCGCTTCCAAAACCATTTCACTCTTAAGCATCATTGCTTTTCTTGGAATATTCATGTTGCTGTATCATCACTTCAAATCATGGAAGATGGTAGTGCAAATCATGCTCAACATTCCATTGGCATTGTTGGGAAGTGTGATCGCAGTCGCATTGACGGGCGGCACATTCAGTATTGCTACCATGGTTGGTTTCATTACACTCACTGGCATTGCATCGCGAAACGGAATAATGATGGTGTCGCATTACATCCACCTGATAGAGCATGAAGGCGAAACATTTTCAAAGCAGATGATTATTCGCGGATCACTGGAAAGACTAGTTCCGGTAATGATGACTGCACTAGTGGCAGCACTCGCATTGATTCCGCTCACGCTCGATCCACAAGCACCGGGCAAGGAAATTCTTTATCCCGTTGCGACTGTTATTCTGGGTGGACTGATTTCATCCACCATTCTGAACATGGTGGTGATACCTACTGTGTTTTGGAGATTCGGTGAGTCATCGCTGAAGGAATACTTCGCGAACAAGAGAAAAGGTGACATGAACTTAAACACGAACGAACATGAATAAGATAGCAGGCAGTAAACAGTTGGCAGTTGGCAGTCATCAGATGGCGGTCAACTCATGTAGCAGTGCCATCAAAGAAGTTATTGTTGGAAGCATTTGGCCGAAAGTATTCTTGTGCTTTCTGTTCTTCTCTGCGGTGTTTAGTGCATCTGCACAAGTGCTCACTCTGCAAGATGCACAGGCAAAAGCAGAACAAAACAGTGCTCAGGTACAGGCAGCCTTGTTAGGTGTGGATGCAAGCAAGTCGTTGGAGAAAACAGCTTTCAACCTGTACCAGCCACAGTTGCAAGTGCAGGCGCCAACAGGCAATTTCCATACACTGGGTGTGCAACAAAATTTTGATTTCCCCACAGTGTATGGTGCACGTAAAAAGTTGTTACAAAGCCAAAGCGGAGTGGCAGAAGCCAGCGCAACGCTGACCAAAGCAGAAGTGAAATTCATGATTGCCGATTTGTATTTGCAATGGCAAACAGCTGAAGCGAAATTGAAATTTTATACGGACCAGCAAACAAATTTCAACGCAGTTGCACAAGCCGCAGTGCGCAGTTTTGAAGCAGGTGAAATTGATTTGCTGGAAAAATCGTTTGCTGAATTGAAAGCACAGGAAGCCGGGCGACAACTGCAATTGATAAGTGCTGAACGCAATGCTGCCAAACAATCGTTGCTTTCTTACATCGCAGCAGATACCAATGCAACGTGTGATTCTCTGAATACGAATTTGCAATTGAGCGCATGGAGTAGCACGGCACTTAACTCATCATTGCTGGGTGTTGCACAAGCCGAAGTGACAGTAAGTGAGCAACAACTGAAATTGCAGAAACAACAAAACCTCCCCGGTTTTTTTGTTGGCTATATGAATCAGGGTGAACGCAATTCTCCCGTGGAGAATCGCTTCAATGCAGGCATTTCTATTCCGCTGTGGTTTTGGCACACAGGGGCTAGCACGAAGGCAGCAAAATTCAATATGGAGCAAAAACAGAAAGAGTTATTAGCTCTGCAGCAGCAAGTGAATCAATTGTACAACTCAGCACTCGCCACACACGACGCCGCTGTGCAATCACTCAGCACGATGCAAAGCACTAGTCTGCCGGCAGCACGTACCCTGGCAAAGAACGCAAAGCGAATGTATGATGCAGGCGAAACTTCTCTCACAGAATACCTGCGCCTCAGCAGCGAGGCCAATCAAACCGAGCTTGCTTACATCGAATTGATGCAACAACTCATTCAATCTCAAAATCAACTTCAATTTTTAACATCAGCAAAATGAAAAATATAATAATAGCACTATGGATGGTTCTCCCCATCGGCCTCTTTGCCCAGGAAGAGCACGACCACAGCCACGGAGGCCATGACCATGGCGGACACGAACACGGAGAAACCGTAACCGCAGAAACCCCCATTGAACGCAGAATCAGCGAATCCACCTCTTCAAAATATGAAGTCGTTATCAGTTATGGCGACATACATGGAAGCGAAGAAGGCGCCCTCAATTTCTTCATCAACGATGTGGAAACAAACCAAGCGCTGGACAGTGTGGATGTAAAACTGACTTGCCCTGACATGGACAATGCAGTGATGACACTTACTATGAAACAAGCGGGTTGGTACACATTCAAAACGACTTTTCCTAAAGATGGCCATTACAATTTTCACGCAGAAGTGAATGGTCCTTTGGGCAGCGCAACACTTGTACTCAAGGACATTGAAGTTGGTGGACATGAACATGGAACCGCAGAAGCTGAAGACACAAGTAAATGGTACGCTAATCCAATAGTAACTTTTGGTGGCGGAATGTTGCTTGTGTTGCTTCTTTTGTTTATCTCTAAAATGATGAAGAACAAAAAAGCAATGGCTGTTTTTGTTGGCGCGATGTTGTTTGCATCACAACAAACTTTTTCGCCCACCACTATGACTGCGCAAGACGAGCATGGCCACGACCATGGTGGCGGTGGCGCGGCCAAAGGCGCCCTCACCGATGAGTTCTCTATTCCGAAAGAGACACAATTCCTTTTTGACATTCGTACTTCAAGCATTCATTTTGATTCTTTCTCGCCTGCGCGAAAAGTGTTGGGCCGTGTAATAGCTGCGCCCGATGGTTTTGCTGAAGTGCATGCACCACAGGCCGCACGCATGGGTAACGTGAATGTGCGCGTTGGTCAGCGTGTGTCGAAAGGCGAAGTATTGGCAACAGTGGAATTAATTCCTGATGCGGCCTCGCAAGTCACTTTGCTGGCCGCACTTAATGAAGCAAAAGCAGAATACGAAGCGGCAAAAAATGAAATGGAACGCTTGAAATCCATCAGTGACATAGCCAGCAAAAAACAACAAGACGAAGCAAGAGCACGCATGGAAATTGCAAGTGAAAACAAAAAACTGCTGGAAGCTGGGGGTATAAAGTCTTACACCTTGAAGTCGCCCATAGCGGGTTTTGTTGAGCCGTTTATGCTTGCCACAGGAGCAAGCATCAAACCCGAGGATGTGTTGTTCAGCATTGCAAACTCCGAAAACATATTGATAGAGACACAGGTGTATGAAACCGACCTTGCAGCTATCAAAACATCACCGCGTTTTGTTGCACAATGCGCTGATATGGACCACACGTTGATGGATGTAAAACTGGAAAGCATGGGTCAGCGGTTGAATGCAGTAAACCAATCACAGCAAGTTATCTTCAGCGTAACAAACACCGATGGAGCGCTGCGCATTGGCGAATCCGTTTCTGTTTTTGTGTATGAAAATACCGCCAGCGGAAATCACTATGTGCCAAATTCTGCCTTGAATGAAATCAACGGAAAGCCTGTTGTTTTTGTTAAAGAAAGTGCAGAACAATTTCGCATCGTATATGTGTCGGCAGGCAGAGACAATGGCGTGTACACCGAAATACTTGGCGGACTGGAAGAAGGGGAGAAAGTGGTGACAGCAGGAACCTACCAGGTCAAAATGATATTCTTAAATCAGTAAACAATTTCTCATTCAATACCTTAAAACAATGAAACAATTTTTAGCAATTCTGCTACTTGGTGCGTTAAGCACAACACAAATGAATGCACAATGCGCCTGTTGCGCGGGCGCATCTATAGGCTCTTCAAATGGTGACAATAACAATGCGGCCATCACATTGCCAAAGGGAAAATGGATGATAGAAGCGTATGGTGATTACCGCACATTTGAGAAGGCGGTGGAGAACCATCATGGAGAAGAAGAAGGCGGTGACCATGCCGTATCAGAAACACCTTTGAGCGATCTCACTATCGGCTCTCTGGGCATTCGCTATGGTGTTTCTGACAAAATAATGGTGGCTGCCCTTGCCCCATATGTCTTCATCGGAACCGACAAAGGGGGTGAGAATGGCTTTGGCGACCTCATGTTGTTGAGCACTTTCCGAATGGTATCAAAGAACAATTTCAATTTCGGATTGATGGCCGGTGTGGAAGTTCCCACAGGACAGAAAAAGGCCTCGGCATTTGACGAAACTACTGTAGTTGTAGGGTCGGGTTCTGTGGACCCTATGGCAGGCTTTGCGTTGGGCAAAGGCTGGAATAAGTGGACATTGAAAGCCAATGCACTGGCCAAGTACACCACCAAAGGTTTTGATGATTCTTATTACGGCAGTTTGATGGTGCAAAATGTCACCTTAGGCTATCAGTTGAAGGGTATGAATGCATTGTGTACACCCGATAGCAGCTCATCTGCAAATTCCGGTTTCAACTGGAACGTGTTTGGTGGCTACTATGGCGAGTGGCTAGGCAAGATAGAGGAGGAAGGAGTTACAGATGAGAACAGTGGTTATTACTGCGGCTTTGCAAGCATCGGCACTTCCATTGGTGGCAGCAGTTGGAGCATTCCTGTTTCTTTCTTAATGCCGGTGGTTCAGCAACTCAATGGTACGCAAAACCATACGATGTATCGCGTGCGTATTGGTTTCACAAAAACATTCTAATTCAATTTTCAATCTATAATTTCAATAAACAATTAAACACAATGAAAAAAGTAAATTTGATCATCACCTGCATAGCAGCATTCATGTTTGCCGCTTGTGGTGACACAGCAACAACACCCAAAGATGGCGCCCCGATGGGCGGCAATGAGCTTGGTACTGAACATAAGGAGGGCGATGGACATGACCATGGAGCAGAAGGCCACGAAGGTCACGACCACGAAGTCTATTACACCTGCCCCGACCATCAGGATGTTCATGAACATGCCGCTGGAAAATGCCCTAAGTGTCAAAAAGATTTGGCAAAAATGGAAGAAGAAGCACATGGTGAGCACAAGGGACACGAACATGAATCTTATTTCACTTGCGAACACCATCCTGAAGTGCATGAGCATGCCGCGGGAAAATGCCCGAAATGCAACATGGATTTGGTGAAGAAAGAAGGGGAAAAGCATTAAGAAGTTCCCCTCCGCCTAATGACCATATAGTGAAACAATAAATAGTTTGAAACAAATGGAAAATACAGACAGGAAAAAACACTGGGAAAACATATATCAGACCAAAGACCTGAAGGATGTGAGTTGGTATCAACCCACCCCTACCACTTCGCTCGACTTTTTAAAACAGTTCAACATTGGTCCAACTGCAAAAATAATTGACATAGGTGGTGGCGATAGTTTTTTGGTTGACCACTTGCTTGACTTAGGTTACACCGATGTTACAGTTCTTGATATTTCAGCTTCATCGCTTGACAGGGCAAAGCAACGACTTGGCGACAGGGCAACAAAAGTGAAATGGATAGTTGCGGACGCTTCAACATTTAAACCTATTGAGCAGTATGACTTCTGGCACGATAGGGCGGCCTTTCACTTCCTGACACAAGAGGACGAGATCAATAATTATATTGAAACTATTCAAAAGAGTATCACACCCGCAGGTGTTTTAGTCATCGGCACATTTTCTGAACAGGGACCAAAAAAATGCAGTGGAATTGATATCAAACAATATTCGGAAGTCTCAATGAGCGAGAGGCTGAAGAAGTTTTTCAAAAAAGTAAAATGCATCACTGTAGATCACGTGACACCTTTCAATACGATTCAAAATTTTATCTTCTGTAGTTTCCGGAAATTGGCTTCGGCATAAATCCAATTTCATGAAAGTTCCATTCAATCAAAGCAGTTCGCAATTATACCGTTTGAGTTTAGAAGTGAATAGTGTTTTTAGAACTGCCTAAGAAGATCCTGCGACCTCTGGGTCGCAGGGTTTTTTACTCTTTGTAAAATGATGAAAAAGTACTTTATCACCACATTGCTCCTTGTCCCTGTAATTGGATTTGCTAAATGTGCCCGCGACTTTAACAATTGCCTTGCGGATACATGCGGGGAATTCGGTGCTCCTCATGTTGAACCGGGAAATTCATTTTGTGCAAACGAAGAGTTCCATGATTTAGCTGCGTTACCAACTTCCGGTGGCGAGTTATTTTGGTACACTGATGCGGCATTGATCAACGAAGTTTGTACAGGCAGTTATTGCACTCCCCAAAATATTATAGGAACCACAACTTATTATGTGGTCGCGATAGAAGAAGAATGTGTAAGCGAAGTGGAAACAGTAAATGTTACCATCTATCCATTACCCGATGTGCAGATTGCTCCGTCATCACCTATCTTGCTTTATCCAGGCGACAGTCTTTATCTTACCTCCAATTTTGAATATAACAACTAATGGACCCCCTTCTCCGAAAATGATTCATTGCTCATAACATCTGCAGGCGAGTATGTACTCACCGTGCGCGATGAAAACTATTGCTACCATTCGGATACTGCTTTTGTGGAGTTAATAGACACCACCACAGTACATGGCTATCATCCCTTACTTTTCGTCCCCAATGCCTTCACTCCAGATGGCGATGGGGTAAATGATGTGTTTACTGTGACCACACATGACATTGAAAACTTTGAACTACATATTTTCAATCGGTGGGGCGAGCTGATATTTGAAACCAACGATGCGCTGCAATCCTGGACAGGGGGCGAAGAATACTACAGTCCTGATGGGCAGTATATCTATACTATAAAGTTGGATACCGGCAATCAAACTTCATTTTACAAGGGTGTCATTACAATCATACGATGAAACGCTTCAAATAACAAAACATGAAACTTCCCTGGCACGATAAAAAATTCCTACTACTGATAGCAGCCATTGTCTGCGTAATAGGTCTCGAAATACTATCACTGATGGGCATCGAAATTCCGATGCCATACGCACCATTCGTTTTTGCGGCATTCATCCTTGGCATTGGTTATGGGGTTTTGCGGAATGGGGTGAAGGCCCTGTTCAAACTTAAATTCAGCAGCATCAATTTGCTCATGGTCATTGCTGTTGTTGGTGCATTCTACCTGGGCGAGTATCCGGAAGCAGCTGTAGTAATAGTACTTTATGTGATGGGCGAAAGGCTCGAAGACATTGGCATTGAAAGCAGCAAGGCCGCACTCGATAATCTGGTTTCCAAATCTCCCAAAACAGCAACACTGAAAACAACTGGCGAAACAGTACCAATAGACACCATTGCTATAGGCACCATCATACAGATAAAACCGCACGACATGATACCGATGGATGGTGTGATAGAAAGCGGCAACACCGCAGTGGACGAAGCGCCCATAACAGGCGAACCTATTCCCAGGGACAAAACTGTGGGCGACACCGTGTTTTCTGGCACTATGAATAAGAATGGTTTCATTGAAGTGCGCACCACTAAAGTTGCTGCCGACACCACGTTTGCTAAAATCATTGCGCTCACCTTTCAGGCTTCGGCCAACAAGTCGGAGACACAAAAATTCATTCAGCAATTTGCACGCATCTACACCCCCTGCATCCTTATTATTGCTACGCTCGTATTTATTGTTCCTGTGTTTTTTCTGCAACTTGATTCATCACAATGGCTGAGACAAGCTATCACTTTGTTGGTAATCGCCTGTCCATGCGCTTTGGTTATCTCCACACCTGTTGCCATCTATGCAGCTTTGGGCAATGCCTCCGCAAAAGGGGCGTTGGTGAAGGGGGGAAAATATATGGAAGCCATTGGCAAGATGAAAGCTGTGTGTTTAGACAAAACACGGACCATCACTTTTGGTAATCCCATAGTGTCGGATGTGATACCACTAAATGGAACCAGCAAAGAAGAATTGCTTGCATGTGCCGCTGGGACAGAAATATTCAGTGAACACCCATTGGCGCAAGCCATTGTTGACGCCTCCATAAACGCAGGTTTCACACCACACGCTGCTGAGAAATTTGAAAGTATAATTGGCAAAGGGGCAATCGCAAAATGTTTGGTGTGTGTGGATGAAACGGTATATATCGGCAAACTTTCATTCATCAAAGAACATCAGCCTGTTGATGCAGAAGCGGAGCGTTGGGTTACACAGCTATCCTCTCAGGGCAAAACAAGTGTGGTCGTCAGTTTTGGGAACGGTGTGGCGGGTATCATTGGCCTTACCGATGAAATAAAACCGGATAGCGCACAAGCCATAAAAGAGATGCAGGCATTGGGCGTGGAATGCTTCATGTTGACAGGCGATAGCGAACTTTCCGCAAAGTATGTGGCTAAGCAAGTAGGCATTACCAAAATATTTGGCAACCAATTGCCGGAAGAAAAAGCCGCGCGTGTAAAGTTGATTGCAGATGAATATAAAGAAGTGGGCATGGTGGGTGATGGAGTAAATGATGCCCCTGCACTTGCCTTTGCCACCGTGGGCATAGCCATGGGAGCAGCAGGCAGCGACACCGCCATAGAGACAGCAAACATTGCATTGATGAATGATAAACTTTCACTCATTCCTTTTCTTATCCAACTTAGCCGAAAAACCATCCGCACCATTCGCATCAATACTATCGGAGCAATAGTTATAAAAGTCGTTTTTATTATACTTGCCTTTTTTGGTTTAAGCAACCTGGTATTAGCCATTGCCGCAGATGTTGGAGTTACTATTATTGTAATTCTCATCAGCTTAAGGCTTTTGAATTTCAAATCTACTATTTACATACTCTAACCTATAAACCTCATCTGAATGCATGTTGAGCTCATTCAATATTGGAAAGACAGACTTAAATATCTGTTTGTTAAGTCCATTACCGGAGAAAACAGAAGGGTTAAAACCCCCATGCAACAAATAATCCTCACTCTCCGGCTCAAGAATATACTTCCCGAACGTATCACTGCCATTGAGATGTTTGGCATGCACGGATTATGGCATACTATGGATACGTTACGTTGGTCGAAAGCCTTGATATTTTTGAAATAAACAAATCCTATCATGAGCTGAGTAAAAAACTATTGAAGAATTACCCCACTCAGTTCTTTCACGAAGATTCCATTCAATTCATCGCGTCTACCAATTTAAATTACAACTTTGTTGTAGCCGACATTCCATTCGGGGGAGATTTTTATGATCTAACTGGCCTGCCCGTTTTCATCGATGATCTCATAAAATTAATTGATCCTTCAGGTGGGGTGCTCATTTTCAACTGCCATTCTCATTTTCTAAAATCATATAAACAACTTCAGGAATGCATCAAATCTTCTGTGCACACTCATGTGGTATCAGACTTGTTTTTCGTTCCGCGAAATGAATCCATGTCCTATATTGTATTGTGCTTAAACAAAAGTGACAGCTAATCATGCAACCCGATGATAGTCAGTCATTTTAACAACATACCCCGCCTAATTGCACAAATTGAACGGTTACAATTCCATTTCACTCACTCTGTTTGAGGATGAAAAGGAATCACATAATATCAACGAATCGAATATATACTTCAGAAAAACTGACATAACATTGTCCCATTTCGAAAGCGAATACGCGTTAATGTTTGGTCCTAATTTCAAAAACGTAAATACCCAATCTTATGACACCGTACTTTCTAAAATTGCCAATGAATTCGACTCGAGTATTGCTCCTACTGCTTTATGCCTTCATATTACAGGGCTGCGATGTCATTGAAAATCCGGTAGTTCCTATTGGAGAATATAGACAAGATCTTTATGGTCCTCCTCCAGAATTTGAACTTAATTCTGCCCCGGTACAAAATGTCTTAGTTGAAGATTTCACCGGAACCTCTTGCGGATATTGTCCCCCAGGTAATATCATAGCCTCAGATTTACAAGAAGGAAATCCAAACCGTATTGTAGCGGTTGCAATTCATGCCGGTTCATTGGCGTTGCCGTTTGGTTCTCAATACCCAGACGATTTTAGAACACCAGAGGGCGAATTCTATCTTCTGGAGCAGGTTGGTCAGGATTTTCTGCCCAATGGCCGCATAAATAGATTGCCCGATGCTACTGTGGTAACCTCGCCAACCAATTGGACCAACCAGGTAAACAACGCTTTATTAGAAACAGCTAAAGTGAATCTTCAGATGGAGGCCAATTATGTCCAAGAAAATGGACATCTGAATGTACACATCAATCAGCAGTGGTTTCAAAATGCAACCGGCAAATACAATCTGGTAATTATGGTATTGGAATCTGGAATTATTTCACCTCAACTCTGGTACAACCACGACCCGACATATGTTCCGGACTACGAACACAACCACATGCTCCGAACAACCCTTACCGGGGCCACTGGCGCCATCAGTATACAAAACCCAACCGCGGGTGCTACCAAATTATTCAGTATTACCACAGACTGGAATGCGGCCTGGAATCCGGAAAATGTTGATATCGTTGCCTTTCTTACAGAAGGTGAGAATGGCAGGGTGATGAATGTAGTGAGGCAAAAACTCTCAGAGTGAAAGGAGTCCGAAGAATTCACATGTGAATTGCACATCAGGTTAAGCGCGCCACCCAAAAAAATCTTTTCCCATTTAATAAATCCACATTCCAAAAATGATAGTTGATTTTGGTCGCTCCCTTAAGTAAATTCTCATATGGATTTGACACCGTGGAATAATTCATGCATCAACTCACCGCATTAAACATAGAGACTAAATAAAAAAGTAAGTCGGCTCTCAGAACCTTTCAATTATTCATTCTTAACACCATTATCCCCAGGCACGTTGCACAACTCTGACAATAAAAAATCGACGACACGCTCAAAAGGTTTTATTCCAAAATGCAAAGCAATAGGTTCTCTGAGATTGCTATTGGCATTGATGTCGTAGATTATTTCTCTTCCCCGCCCGTCCACACAATATTCGATGCTGCCACTGTCGTGATGCGCTGCTCTCATAATGCACCTCCCGGTTTCGATCATTTCCTTACTTATTCCTTCATAAGGATAAAACTCCGGTTTTGTAGCCACGGGTATTTCACAGTTGCCTTCACCATCCAATGGATTACACACCAGCGATGGACATAAATTAAATGTGTCATGCGTTATTACACGCATGGCATAGAGAAACTCGCCTCCGAGGAATTCCATCCGGATGATGCCATCCCTCCTGTCGTATTGGATCTTCTCCTGCAGTAGCAGAAGATTGTCGGGGAACCAGATGGTTTCATCCGTTGCCAGTATTTCTTCGATTTCCTCCCAACTGTTTACAAGGTACATCCTCGCTCCGCTTCCTCCCTGTTCGGGCTTCATGATGGCAGGAAAAGGTATTTCTTTCTTTCGTAAAGACAATGCATCGATGTGGTTAAAGACGAAGCTATCTGGATGAGCAATGCCGAGTTCCTTCAAAAGAGAAACCTGCGCGCTTTTACTCATTTCAATGGACATCGAAAAACTACCATTGAGGACACGTATGCCTTCGGATTCCAGTTTCCTGCACATGGACCATGCCAATGGAATGGCTCGCTGATGGCCTCTTTTATAGGCCGATGGACTCACCATATTGTAATACAGAGATGCCTTGGGGAGATCATTCTCCCCATAAACGCCCCTTGTCAAATCAAATTTCTCAAATTGGATATTCCGGTTTGTAAGCGCATCAAAAAGTGGCTGGTGCCAGTCAGGGTGCTCATACATCACTACCAAATCTCGTTTCATCAATTTCTTTTTACTGCCATGGGTCAAATTTGTTTCTTAAATTCCATCGTTAGGCCTATATAATTTCCTTTTTATAATAAACGATGTAGATGCAAATAGCTTGTTATATTTGAAGCAGTGAAAGTCTTTTCAGTCATACTAGCCCTCTATATCACAGCATTGGTTGTAAAGCCATGCGGCTTGAGTCAGGATCGCTGCTGTAGTCATGCTACTGAGCATTCGGATAAGACGCCTGACGATGAAAGGGATCCAAAACGGTGCTCTCCTTTCTGCAACTGCCCATGCGCAGAAGCTATTGAAGTAGTCAGTTATGAGCATGATATCCTCTTTACTGCATTAGTGTCCAATACCGATGTTCAAAGATTCTTTTCCGGTAGCATGCACAGTGACTTTACCCCTTCTTTCTGGCAACCTCCTAAGATTTAAGTCGTTTTATCCGCCCGTGTAAATTGGGTGGAAATCCTCCCATACCAGTATTTTTTGAGAAAATATTCTTCAAAGAATTTAAATCCATTTCTTTAGGCAGAGCGCAGCTCCGGCTCGATGTAAAAATCGCTTACGATAAAATTTTGTCGTACTGAATTTGCGCTGCCAAAGCTGATGAATTAAACTGACTCAACTTGAAGTTCTGAGATTCAAAGGTTAGCAATAAAGCGGATTCAGGATCTCAAAGCAAACCTCTAATTTTGAAATAAAGATGAAATTTGTATCATGACAATAATGCCGCCTATCTCAAAAAATAGTTACTTTTTAATGCTTCCTTTGGCCCTGATGCCTTTTTTGTTTTCATGCAATAAATCAGCAAATGAGATTCCTCCGGTAATTGTGGAGGTAAAGTCAGAAGCAATGCAAGGCATGCAACATGGTGATGGATTAAACGCCATGGCAGGAGCAATTGCGCGGATAGAGGTTACCGTCTCCGATGACATGGCATTAAAATCAATGAAATGCGCTTTTAGCACCCCATCCGAAAACCATTCACACTCCGTGCATGAGGATGGCCAAATACCTGCCTTTCGTGCATCAAATATTGGCCGATGGGAAAGTGATAAGTTTATTGCTCTTGATGGGGTCAATGCTACAGAAACATTGAAATTCGATTTGCCTGACACCATCAGCGGTGCCTGGGATATTTTGATCTCCGTAATGGATGCCAATGGCAATCTTGCCTCATACGAAAGTTCAATTATTATTCAGAACGATAGTATTCCGGCAATTATACCTTCCGCAATAACACCTCCGGCAAATGCCGATGGAATTGTAAAACTTCACGTTGGGGAAAGTATGATAGCAGAAGGCAACATCTTGGATGGGGATTATTTACAGCAAATTTCTGCAAAACTTTATTTGGACGACACTGTAGTATGGCAGCAGGTGTGGACACCAGAAAATGTTTGGATGTTTGATCTTACGCAAATAAACATTCCAAATTTTAATTACCCCGGAAATTATAAACTCAGGATTGATGCAGTTGACCGCAAAGGCTGGAGCAACTGGGTGGTCTGTTTAGTCGAAGTGCAATAAATTTTAACCAATACAATCAACACTTTTAATTCATCCAAAATGAAATCAACTCTACAAAAAATCGTTTTAATAATGGCGTGTAGCGCATTTCTCGTTGCGTTCAACAATGCGGCCTGGACACAATGCATTGCCGGAGAAACAGAGCTGGTGATTACCATAAGTACTGACCAATGGGGATATGAATGTTATTGGCAAATTACCCCGGCTGGCAATAACTGTGATGACGGAACACTTGCTGAAGGCGGAAACCTGGCGCAGGTAGGATGCAACGGTGGTGGTGGACAGGATGCCACCACAGCTCAGGGTTACCCTGATTTCGCATCTATTGAAGCAGATCCCTTTTGCCTTACCATTGGAGAAACGTATACTCTTCACTATGTCGATGACTATGGTGACGGCGGTGCCGATTTTGTACTCAACCTTTTTGGATTCCCTATATACAATTTCGACGGTATGGGCACCGGTGGTGCATTCGACTTTGTAGTGCAGGAACCCCAGGCCTATGATGTAATGGGTCAGCAAGTGTTGAGCTACAGCTACGTTCAACAAACCAATAATGTAGTTAGAGGTAAATTCTTTAGCTATGGAAGTGAAACCATTACCGACCTGGAGTTCAGTTACTCGGTGAATGGCGAATCTGCCATTACCGGAACAGTATCAGGATTAAATATCGCTCCATTCACTGCTTTTGAACTGGATCATCCTGTAATTTGGAATGAAGATGCAGACGGGGAATACGAACTGACTATCTGGATAAGTGAAATCAACGGAAATACTGATATGAATAATTCAAACGACGAAGCCGCTGGAAATATTATTGTTGGCCCTGGTATCCCCAATATTCTTGACTCCTATATCGGCTATATTCCTGAAACCGAAGAAATAGCCGGAAGTGGCCAAAGTATTGTTAATCCGCGTGACCTCGACTTCCATCCCATACTCAACAGGAATGAACTTTGGGTGGTATTGAAAAGCACCGAAAGCAGCGGAGGCAAAACTGTTAAAATATCGAATGCTGGTGAATTGGGACAGGATGAATTGCTGCAGCAGGATGGAAATGCATGGCACTTTATGTCGCTACCAACGGGTATCGCCTTTTCACGCAATGAAAATTTCGCTACTTCTCCTGGAGTATATGATGCCAATCATGATGGAGGACAACCTTTCACGGGTCCTGCGCTATGGAGCAGCCATCCTGACATTTATGCACAGCCCAGCGGTGGCAACGGAAGCCATCTCGATATGCTTCACGAAAGTCCATACACCATGGGAATAACCTGGGAAACCGGCAACAAATTCTGGGTTACTTGTGGTGATCACGACGAAGTGATGAGTTTCGATTTCAGAGAAGATCATGGTCCGGGCAACGATGATCATGCTGATGGAATTATTTACAAATATCCCATCCCCGACTACAGTGAAGATGACACGCATGAAGTTCCTGATCACCTCATACTGGATCATGCTACAGGCTGGCTTTATGTGTGTCAATCGGAACTCAATCGCGTTTTCCGCATCAATACAGCTACCGGAACTCCTGGCGATGATGAAACTTTTCATGAAGCAGTAGATGTATATAAGTACATGGAGGATTTTGTTTGGGAAGATTACATCACGACTGGTCTTGATAGACCTACCGGAATTGATATCGTAGAAGATCGGATGATTGTTTCGAACTACAGCACTGGCGATATCAACCTGTATGATATCAGCGGTCCAACACCTGTTCTTCTCGAAATCATTCCTACTGGCAGCAATGGAATCATGGGTATAAAAGTGGGGCCTGATGGCTTGATATGGTATGTGAATAGCGTCACAGACAAAGTAATGCGAATCACACAACAATCGGTATCAATTCAGGAAATGCCAGAAGAAGTGCACTTCAATGTAACGCCTAATCCCGCCAATTCGTTTTTCAGCGTTAGTTATTCGAACACATTTCATTTTGATAAATTAGATATTCAAGTTCTGGATATTTCCGGAAGAATTGTGAAGTCAGAAACAATGGGCTTAAGCAATTCCATGCGTATCGAAACGACAGAACTTCCATCAGGCGTTTATTTCCTGCGTATCCGTGATAAAGAACAGACGCTGCAAACAAAGCAACTTATAATTCAAAGATAGTCTTGCAGTCCATTTTTATGCCGCAGCCTAAACGCAGACCCAATAACATTTCAACTCGATAATTACTTTAAAAATAAATTTAATGAAACCCCTTCCATCACTATTTCTAAAGAGTTTATTTGTGATCGCTTTACAAGCATTAGTTTCATGCACCCTGTTTTCACAATCGAAAAGCACCGCTGAGATTACCATTCATACAAAGGTCTATTGCAATCATTGTGGCTCATGTGAAGATTGCAAACCAAACATCATTAAGCACCTTGAGGATGTAAAAGGCGTTAAAGCAGCAACGATGGATGTTGAAAAGATGACCATAACCGTCGTTTATAATCCGGAAAAAACCACACCCGATACTTTGCGTAAAGCGATTTCAATGGCTGGTTTTCAGGCAGACGACTTGCCCGCCGATCCGGAAGCTTACGAGGCACTTGATGGTTGTTGTAAGAAGTAATTGCGTGTAACATTCATCGCTTTAGGATACTTGACCATGTTAAAATTCTATACGCGCATGTCTACAGGTCTAAAACCTTTTTATCAGCAAGAGATAAAGATGGCATTGGAGGCATTTGATCAAAAGAACCTGGTGGTCAGTTGGCTTCATTTGGAGCGCGCACACGTTCTCGCACAGCCTTATCCCTGGCAACACTCGTATGTGCACTGGCGGATGTTGCTTTTTGGTATTCGAACAAAAAATATGCACGAAATAATCGGACAAATTCCCCGCCTTATTTTTGGCGGGGTTAAATCTTTTGTTGGGAAAATACCAACGGGAAATACAGGAGGCGCAAATGTTCCTCCTCTTCAAAAAATGGAGATTGATCCTGAATTATTTGCTATAATAGAAAAAAGCAAAGCGTTCTAATTTTTTATTGAGATACAAATCCTCATCTATTACTGGTGACCAAACGTGTGGCACTGAATAAGACCGCTTAAATGAAATTTAAGCCTATCCAACGGATCAAAAACAGCGGATGAAAGCTATGAACACGGCGATGCCCATCCGGATGTGAATGCTCCGCGGTTGGTAAATGTCCGAAGTTTCAAAAAGACCTGGTAATGAAAGAGGAGGAAGGAGACGATCATGAAACCTATTTCACTTGCGAACATCACCCGGAAGTGCATGAACACGCTGCGGGTAAGTACCCAAAATGCAACATGGATTTGGGGGAGAAACATTGATCTGAGGAGTTTCCTCACTTAATAGTATGATCGACTTTTCCCGTTCATTCCTATGAAGGGTTAAGATTTATCGCTGTTTTCCCACTGCTGAATGGCTGGTGTGAGCGAAAGCATTCCAAATGGCGTCATTAAAAATTCCAGAAGTAAAAACCAGGATGAACGCGCATACAATACCCTTCGCGCCAGATTCATCATCACGAAGGCGAGCACGAGTGTTATGATCAGCATAACGATTCGTATACCAAGCACAGTTAAGAACACTTCTTCTATTCCAAATGCGGGCATGACCCAGGGCAGAACAAAAAGAAAATATTGGATTGCGACAAGCATATAGATAGCGGGCATTGCTTTGCGCGAATGGATTTCATGGCAGAAATAATCCGCCACCGAAAGCACCCACAAGCCCATAACAATCGCAGGAAATAACACAAATGGGACAATACCGCTCCATCCTGGTTCCAATTTCAATTTATAAACCAAAAAAATGGGTGCGAACACCAAAATGCCAAAAATCCAGCCCGGTATTTTCAAAACAAACCATTTCATTACAACCAAAAATACTATTGTTTCGTGTTTGCAGGAGAAACCATTTTCGGTTGAATCTTCCGGTAACACGGAAACGGAACCTGCTGCAACAGGTTTGCCTTAGGCATAGCAATCATTTCATAAGCTATACCCCCAAACCTTTTTCTATAAATGACCAAGTGTCTGATTAAGTTGCAGCCCATACACCATAAATCCCATTTGAATGAAGAAGGAAATCATTCAGTACTGGAAAGACAGACTTAAATATGTGCTCGTCAAGATTATTGCCGGAGAAAACCGCAGGGTTAAAACTCCCATGCAACAAATAATCCTAACCCTGCGACTTAAGCAATTACTTCCCAAACAAATCAGCGCAATCGAATTGTTTGGCATGCATGGATTATGGCATACCATGGACTATGTGCCTTTGGTAAAAAGTCTCGACATCTTTGAAATCAATAAATCGTACCATGAACTTAGCAAAAAACTTCTGAAAAAATACCCAACTCGATTCTTTCACGAAGATTCCATTCGATTCATCGCGTCTACCAATTTAAATTACAACTTTGTTGTAGCTGATATTCCATACGGTGGGGATTTTTATGCTGAAAACGGCCTTCCTCATTTTTTTGAAGACCTTGTCAGAATAATGGATGCGTCGGGCGGTGTGCTTATCTTCAATTGTCATTCACGTTTTCTGAAATCACACAAAATCCTTCAGCAACACATTGAATCGCAGATAAAAAAACATGTTGTTATGGACCTGTTTTTCCTCCCGCGCAATGATAACATTAGTTATATCGTATTGTGTTTATCCCGCAGTCCGCATTAAACCCAGAATCAGCGGATGAAATTTGGGATAGGGTAATTCAAAACCTATTGTAATAAAATTGTGGCAAATAAAAAAAGCCCTCGTTTCCGAAGGCTTTTAAGTATCGTGTTTTGATGTCTATCAGATTTGTTTGATCTTCAACTTTTGGCCTACTGCGAGTTTGTTTTCGCGAAGACCCTGGTTAAGCTTTTTGATCTGATCTACCGAAACTCCCTTGGCACTGGCGATTTTGTAAAGCGTATCGCCTTTTTGTACCGTGTAGTATTTGTATTCGGCCTTGCCATTTTTTGTAACTTCGGTTTTTACAACCTTGTTTGTTGGCTCACCCGTTTTCTGGTAGTTTTCTTCTTCTGTAGCTTCAGTATTGGCAGCAGTTACCTCTGTTTTAGCGGCTTCCGTTTTTTCGGCCATTGGTTTTTCTTCCTCTACCAAAATGGTGCGTTTCACCTTGGTCTGGATTTTTAACTTTTGTCCTACAGCCAATTTGCTGCCTTTGATTTTATTCCACTTCTTCAGATTGGCAAGCGACACGTCGTATTTGTTGGCAATGCCTCCAAGAGATTCTCCCTTCTTTACCTTGTGTGTTTTCCAATCTGTATCCCAAACTGTTTTGGCTGTCTTTCCTTCAGTATTTACGGTTTCGTTGTCTTTAGAAGCCATCAATACAGGCTCTGCAACATACACCTTGCTTTGCTCATACACCAATTGTTCGTTGGCCATGTACACACCCATTTTTGAAACAGGAAGTACGATGTAGTGCTTGCGGCCGTTGTCCGGAACTTCTTTCAATTTATAAGTACCATTGAGGAACGCGATGTCATCCACAGGTACATCAATCACTTTCGAAAGCACATTAAAATCTACGCGGCCACTTACTGAAATGGTATCTGTTTCGAAGAATGTAGTAAGCGGTTGTTTCGGATAAATGTTGTACTCTGCAGCGTGATTCATCACATAGTTTACGGCAATAAATGCAGGCACATACCCTTGTGTTTCTTTAGGAAGGAATGGTTTGATAGACCAGAAATCTTTTTTACCACCTGATCTGCGGATGGCTTTGTTCACATTGCCCGGACCACTGTTGTATGCAGCCAATGCAAGCTGCCAGTCGCCAAATGTATCATACAGAAAACGCAGATACTGACATGCAGCATCAGTCGATTTGTACGCGTCAAAACGCTCGTCCTGGTAGCT
>JBJXFC010000290.1:0-16206 GCA_046153915.1 Flavobacteriales bacterium | reverse complement strand
CAATTATTCCGATAATACGATCTGGATTATCAACACCTGGCAATTCCACAATGATGCGGCCAGTGAGAAGTTGTTTTTGAATGGTAGGCTGGCTTACACCAAATTGGTCAATACGTTTTTTGATGATATTCTCGGTATTGTTGATGGCATCGTCTGCTTCTTGTTGAAGAATTCTGATTACATCGTCGTCGCTGGCTTTGTTTGGGAATTTTCCTTTGTTTTCGTAGGTATCAAAAATTCTCCAGAGAGCCACGTTGGCAGTGTTGTTTTTCTTCCATGAATCAGCGAAAAGGGAGATATAGGAAGCTGTGCTGCTCAAACGAGCTTTCTTCGCTTCATCAATACTTTTCCGAAAAACTTCGTTGTTGTTGTCTCCGCTCAATGCAACGAGCAAAGCCGGAATATCCACTTCCATGGTAACGCTCATTCCACCCTGAAGGTCGAGACCGAGGTTCAGTCGTTTTTCGAGCAGGCGCTGGTAAGAAACACCAAATACCGGATAGGCCGTAGCTTCTGAGCTATCACGCAAAAACTTTTTGTAAAGAGCCATGGTGGTAGAATCCGATTTCGCACCAGCAATATCGACTTGCGTTGAATCACAAGCCAGCTGAAGAATCTTATTCTCATAGCGCTTGGCCATGAAACCGAATGACAGGTAGTACACTACTGAAAGTGCGAGGAGGATTACGAAAATCCACAAGATTGATTTATTCCGCATGAATAATTACTATTGGTAAGGTCGAATCTATTTTTCGAGGGCGGCAAATATAAATAAAGGGTGCCTTGGTACTCTCGACTATGTCTTTTAGTTTCAGTACTACAAAAAAGAAGCACCGCGGTTGGCAGTGCTTCGTTTCTTTTCCTGAAGGATATAATTAATTGATATAACCATTTTCTTTGGCGCGTTTCAGGGCTGCAGACAATCCTATCTTGTTGATTGTGCGCATGCCGTTTGGAGTAACACGCAGTTCTACCCAACGTTTTTCCTCTTCCAGCCAGAATCGCTTGTACTGCAGATTCGGGTAGAATTTACGACGGGTTTTTATGTTGGAGTGAGACACTCGGTTACCGGTAATGGTGCTCTTTCCTGTGATTTCGCAAATACGTGACATGATCAGAAATATTTAAAACCCCAAAAATTTCGGGGGCGCAAAGAAAAGACTTCTTTGGCAAAAATCAACCATTCTGACCTAAAATTTCTTTCCGAAGCAGATTGAGTGCGTAATGCGAAGCGATAGATATGATGCGACCTCTATTGTTTCCCAGATTGTATCTATTGGAAATCAGTGATTTATGTCCGCTTATCGCCATCCATACAGTTCCTACCGGTGTGTGATCAGTCCCGCCATCCGGCCCGGCAATCCCCGTAGTTGCAATTCCCCAGTCAGCATTCATTTTTTTGCGAATTCCTTCGGCCATTTCTTCCGCAACTTGCTGACTCACAATAGAATGTGTTTCAATGGATTTTGGATTTACACCTAATTCATTGATTTTGATGTGATTCGAATAGGATATAAGTCCACCTGGGAAATAACCACTGCTACCAGGTACCGCTGTAATCAGATGCGCAATGTTTCCACCTGTGCAGGATTCTGCCGTTGACACGGTTTGATTTCTTTCGAGCAATAGTTTGCCTATGACTTCCTGTATCGTCTCTTTTCCGGTTCCGAAGATATATTCACCGATCAAAGCCTCCAATTCTTTGGATTTCTGAGCAAAGACAGCCGTTGCCCGGTCTCCAGTTAATTGACCGTAACTCGACATTCTCAATTTGACCGAACCGGGAGATGGCAAATACGCCAGTTTGATGCCTTCGGTGGCGAGACTGTTTTCCCAATCTTCGATTTTTTGAGCCAAAAAAGATTCTCCTATGCCCAGAGTCAAAATGGTGTGATGGTGGATTTCAGGCCTGTCAAAAAAGGCATTGATTTTCGGAATGACATCTTCTTCCATCATAGCGGTCATTTCATAGGGTACCCCGGGCATGGAAACATAGACTTTGCCCTGTTTTTCAAACCACATTCCGCAGGCCGTTCCCCGCAAATTCTGGATCACAGTGCAATTATCCGGCAACAAAGCCTGATCTCTGTTCACATCCAGCATGGGCAGTCCGCGCCCGGCAAAAAAGCCAGTGATTCTTTGAAGGGCTTCTTCGTTGATTACCAGCTTGGATCCAAAGAGTTCGCAAAGTGTTTTTTTGGTAATGTCGTCCTTCGTAGGTCCTAAACCACCGGTTATGAGAACCAGATCAGATCGGTCTCCTGCCTCCCGAAGTGCCCGCACTATTTCGTCGCGATCATCGGCAATGCTCGTGGATCGGTGCACCCGGATTCCTATTTTATTCAATTCTTCTCCCATCCATGCCGCGTTGGTATTGATGGTTTGTCCGATTAACAATTCGTCACCGATGGAAATTATTTCTGCTTGCATATCAACTCCTTGATCCCCAAATAAAAAGATTGAACCTACCTGTGGGGAATTTGTTTCTTCAATGGTATAAACAAATGCGGCATCAATTGGTTGAGCCCAGTTCTTTTTTCTTTAAGCGTTCAACTGTATAATTGCATCCGCCTTAATAACCGTAATCATCTATCCAATGAAAAAAATCTACACATTTATTCTTATTTCCGCAATCGCCGCGGGTTCGTTTGCTCAGCAAAAACAAACTCCTTCCCGCAAACCTTCAACTCCCGCAGTAAAAGCATCTGTAAATGCCGTTGCCAATCCTGTTGCAATGGATGTACCAGCAGCAATGCCATCTGTTAAAGAATCAAAGGTGAAACCAAATCTTCCCGTTTCTGCTTCCAATAAAAGCATGCCTTTTTGGGAACAGGTAATTGGATACAGCGTTTATGACTTACAATCCAACAATTCTGTTCAGGATCGCATTTTTGTTGATGACAATGACAAAGTGCATGCTACCTGGACCATGAGTTTCGAAACAACAGCTTTTACAGAGCGTGGAACGGGCTATAACCAGGGCGAAGGGTATGTTTGGGAAGCGGAACCCGTGGACCGCATCGAAAGCGTTCGCACAGGCTGGCCCGGCTTGATGAATGGTGGGGATAATTCAGAGATAATCATCAATCACGACGGTACAACGAATCTCAATATGCTGAAGCGCCCCAACGTTGGAACAGGAAACTGGACACTATCCGAAATCCCGACTTCTATGGGTCGTAATATATTGTGGCCTCGCAGTTGCGTTGACGGAAATACCATTCACCTCATCGCTGCTTCTGAAGCCCCTGCCGAAGGTAATACAGCCACACCTCACAACGGGTTAAATGGAAATCTTGTATATTGGAGAAGTGATGACAATGGTTCTACATGGGCTATTCAGGATCATATCTTCCCCGAAATTGATAGTAACGAATACAGCAGAATTGATGGAGATGGATATGCCATTCACGCGCGTGACGGTCATGTGTCTATTGGAATTTTTTCTGAATTTAACAGCACAGCGTTGTTGCACAGCATGGACGGCGGCAACAACTGGACATACAGCACCATCAGTGCATTTGAAATTCCAGGATATGAAGTAGACAGTTTATCTGATGTTCAAAATGACCTAATCGCAGACACAATCTTTACTTCTGACGGAAATGGGGATGTTTGGATTGATGCCGATATGGTAACACATGTGTTGTTTGGAACAAATTTCGTTTTGGATGATACTCCGGGAGATGGACTTTACAGCTTCTTTACGACCTTCGAATTGGCATATTGGAATTCGACCATGATGGCTGATGAACTCCTCACAGCGGCACTGGCAGAAGAAAGTGTGAATGATACTGACGAGGATTTTGTGATCGAAAATATTGATCAGGTGGCAACTTACCGAGCAGGACTTTGCAGTATGCCAAGCATGGCAGAAGATACAGATGGTACCATTTATTTTACCTATTCTGCAGGTGATGAAGAATACATCGACAATCAATTCTGCCGTCATATCTACGCCAATAAAATTACGGGCAACGGCACATTTGGCACTCCGGTTGAATTAACACCTGATGAGGATTTTGATTACCTGGAATATGTTTTTCCAAGTCTTACCATGAAGAACAACTATTTGCACATCGTTGCCATGCGCGATGAAGAGCCGGGCATGCTTGTAGCTGGTGATTTGGATGATGGAGAAACCAATGACATCATTTACCTGGCCATTGGCAACGATTTTGATACCACCATTGGTTTAGAAGAAAACACATCGGCAGAATTCACTATTTACCCAAATCCATCGAATGGAATGGTAAACCTTACAGGTGAAAATCTTGCCCGTCAGGATGTGCGTGTGTACGATGCTCAGGGCAAAATGATGCTCAATACACAGCTCAACGGCACTGGCAACAACACCATCGATCTTACTTTCCTTTCGAATGGCGTTTACAATTTGGTCGTTGGAAGCGGCGATCACAAAGTTTCTCAGGAATTAATCATCCGAAAATAATTTACAACCTGTTTGTTATTGAAGCGGTCTCGTTTGGGGCCGCTTTTTTTTGCTGTTACCACTAGGGGTATACAAGTCATCTGTTGTCTTCTTCCGGAAGATCGTTTGTCCGAACTAAATTGCGGCCCGTAAAAAGGGTAAAATTGCAGTTAACAGAAGAGCAAATAATGAATGCTCTCAGGGCCAACGATCAGAACGCCTTTGAGATGATTTTCCGAACATGGTATAGTCCGTTGTGCAATTTTGCCAATTCGTTTTTGAAAGACAAAGACGAATCAGAAGAAATTGTGCAGAATGCTTTTGTGGCTTTTTGGGAAAAGCGGAGTCAGATACAGATTGATACTTCGCTTAAGAGTTATCTCTACCGCAGCATCCGAAATGCCTGTCTCAATGCGATCAAACACGAAAAGGTCAAACGCGCCCACGCAGATCACGCGCTGTCCAATTCTGCTTTTGCCGAAGAAAGTGACAGCACTCTTAGTGGTGAATTGGAAAATCGAATTGAAAAAGCGATAGCAACGCTTCCCGAACAATGCCGGTTGGTTTTTAAAATGAGTCGCATCGAAGAGTTGAAATACGCTGAAATCGCAGAGCAACTCGGGATTTCGATAAAAACGGTAGAAAATCACATGGGCAAGGCCTTGCGCATAATGCGGGAAGAACTAAAAGATTATCTCATACTCCTATTGTTTTTTATGACAGGACTGGATTGAATAAACACACCGAACATATCGACGAATTATGCGCCAGGGTACTTCTAGGCGAGGCTTCTGCACAAGAGGAACAGGAATTGAATGTCTGGCGTGAGCTATCCGGAGAGAATGAAAGCTATTTTCAGGAACTGGAACGAGCTTTTGAGCAAAGCGGACAAATTGCGCCGCAAATAACCGTTGATGTAGACGCTGCCTGGAACAAGGTAAGATCCAGAATCAATAGCGCTCAACGCGAAACTCCGGTTATTCCACTTAGAAAAAAATCAGGTTTAGTCTGGAAAATTGCCGCAGCCGTTGTTGTGTTGATTGGAGTTTCCATTGTTCTATTTCAACTATCCGGAAGCAAAGAAGAATCGTATGCATTGCAGAGTTTTGATGAAGCAGTGCGCGATACCTTGAATGACGGCACCATCGCGGTCCTCAATGCAAATTCGCAACTAACCTATGCTTTCAATGAAAAAGAAAAAAGCCGCAAGGTGGTATTGAAAGGGGAAGCTTACTTCGAAATCAAACACAGCGATAGTCTGTCCTTTACGGTTCAGTCCGACGAACTTATGATTCGCGATATCGGCACAGCATTTAATGTAGATGCTCCTCCAAATTCGGATACAATCAGGGTTTTTGTTCGCGAAGGCATAGTTGAATTGTATACAGTTGATCAGAAGGGAATCAGAATTCAGGAAGGTGAAACCGGATTTTATGTGAAGAGCAAAAAGGAATTCGGTACCCTGAAACAGAACGAAGATGTGAATCCCGATACCTACGCAACCGGCGATTTCCGATTCCGAAACACACGTCTGGAAAAAGTAGTGCGCAAACTCAACGAGTATTTCCATGTTGATATTTCGCTCGATTCACCTGAAATGAAAAGTTGTCCATGGTCGATCCATCTTCTGGATAGCGATCTGGATACCATCCTTGGTGTTTTTGCCGAAACATTTGAATTCACTGTTGAGCGCGCTGGCGATAAGATTGTGCTGAAAGGAGGCACATGCCAGGATTTCGAGGAATAATGGCAGTAGAAATTTAATTTTGCGGCGGATAGGGGTGAAGGTTTTTTGAGTTGTCCTAAAGGCATAACAACAAAAACTTTTACAATGAAAACATTCATGTTTAAAAAGACCTACACGCTTATGGCCGCTGTTGTGGCTGTTTTATTCTTCACCTCTTGCGATAAGAAGTTACACAAAGAAGGAAACGGAGTCATTATTTCCACCGAACGAAGTGTTGGCTCATTCACATCCCTGGATGCCGACGGCAAATTCGTTATCCGAACTCATTATAGCACCAATCCACACCTTGTAATTACCACCGACGACAACCTGATTTCCGAAGTGCAAACCTTTGTTCAGGATGGAAAACTGCATCTGCAAATGAACGATGATTATCTGACCTATGATTTTACCAAGCTTGAAGTCGATGTATATACGTCTACCTGGACTCAAATGGATCTTGATGGACAGGTTGAGATCGATGTGCTTGATACAATTGAAGGTTCCGTATTGGTTGTAAATCACTATGGACGCGGAAATGCGGATATTCTGTTTCATGGTGATCAGCTTTCACTTCGTGTGAATGGCAGTGCGGACATTGTTTCATCGGGCACAAGTGCATCTGTGTCCTATTACATCAATGGCGAAGGTAAAATAAGTGCGTTAAATCAATTGAGCACTGTGGCAGATGCCCACATCAATGGCACCGGAAAGATCTATGTGAACTGCACTGATCAGTTGGATGCCACCATTGATGGAAACGGAGATATCTATTACACGGGCAGTCCGAGCGTAACTACGGAGATTCACGGCACGGGTTCCGTTCAACAATACTAATTCTAAATTACGTTATAATCTTTGAATATTTGCAGTATGCTTAAAACGGCTCTTTTTCTGGTTTTGTTTGTTCCATTGTTGGCTTTTTCACAGGATGTTCCACCTCTGGAACGTCTGGTCAGTTTGCAATTGGAAAATAAAAAGCTTGGTGATGTTCTCGATGAAATTGAAAAGCAGGCCAAGGTTTCATTTTCATACAACAGCAATCTTATTGAAGCTGAAAAACTGGTCTCGGTGCGATCGCGTAACCGTCCGGTGAGAGAGGTACTGAAGAAATTACTCGGAGATGGCATTGAATTAAAAGCAAAAAAAAATTATATCATACTAACCCGATCCGCTGTCGAAAAGAAGGCAGTGGTATCGGGTTATGTTCAAACCCCAGATGGCAAACCTGTTGAAGGTGCAACGGTGTATGATGATAACACACTGGCATCTGCCAATACCAATAAGTACGGGTACTATGAAATGAAGATTGAGCGCAATTATTCAACCCAGTTGAAGGTAAGTAAAAAGGATTTCAATGACACCCTTGCACCTCTCACTCCTCACGGTGGAGAATTGAGAAACATTGTTATTCAATCTGAAAAACCAGATACAACCTGGAGAGGCAGAATAGGAGCGTGGTCCGATTCGACAGTTGTTTTTTTTGGCAAGCTTGGACAGGAATTGAAAATTGACAGTCTTTTTCCAAAACAAGACTCATTGGAGCGCGCACGAAGAGATTCGATCCGGGAAATTCGAATGCAGCAATTTTCAGATTCAACCAAAGCGCGCTGGGGTGATTTTAAGCAATGGTTGCTGGCCGATAGCATTCGCATGCGAAACGTGAATGATACCATTTACCGGCGAAGTCAGATTTCTTTTTTGCCCTATATGGGAACAAATCGCAAGATGAGCGGGCAATGCATCAACGATTTTTCATTCAATATTCTGGGAGGTTACAGCCTTGGAACGCGCGTGATGGAGATCGGTGCCTTTGCCAATGTTGATAGAGGAAATGTAAGTGGAATTCAGCTTGCCGGATTCACCAATGTGGTGGGTGGCGATGTTTCGGGATTGCAGATGGCAGGATATTTTAATCTGAACAAAGGCAATACTTCAGGAGCGCAATTCAGTGGATTCTGCAACATCAATCGGGGATCTACTTCTGGATTGCAGGCTGCAGGATTTAGCAATGTAAATCTTGGGAAATCGGATGGAATAATTCTGGCAGGATTTTCCAACATATGCCTGAAAGACGCAAATGGATTGCTTATATCTGGCTTTGTAAATGTGGTGAAGGGCAAAACGGACGGTGCACAGATTGCAGGATTCGCCAATTTCGCAACAGGCGAAGTAAAAGGTGCGCAGATTGCAGGATTTATGAATTGTGCCAAATCCGTAAAAGGCTCGCAAATAGGTTTTCTCAATTTCGCTGACACGCTTACAGGAGTCCCAATTGGTTTTTTGAGTTTTGTAAAAAAGGGATATTGTGATTTGGAATTATCGGCCAATGATGTTTTTTATGCCAATGCTTCACTGCGCACAGGAGTTCGCAAATTCTACAATATTCTGAATGTTGGGATCAAGCCATCCTCACTCGACAAACCCGTTTGGACCTATGGCTATGGATTGGGAACAAGCCCAAAACTGACAGATTATTTGTATTTGAACATTGATCTCACTGCGAATCACATTGTATCCGATGTTTACCGCCGCGATCCCGTTGTGCAGGAAATTACCTACAAGATGAATTCCTATGAAGTATTGAATTTAGATAACCAGCTTTACCTGGGCGCTGAAATCCGTCTGCATAAAAAGGTTGGATTGACAGGCGGTGTTCTCATTCATGGCTGGCTTACAGAAAAAGATTATATCTACTCTTCGATTCGTGAAAACAATCCCAATTCTTACATGGAAAACACCAATTGGGGCAATGTCAATATGAAGATGTGGTGGGGATGGAAGGTAGGAGTGAGGTTGTTTTAGTAAACGAACTGGGAAATTTATATGCATCATTGTCACCCAATTGCAAAATGATTTATTTCCTGCTCATTTCTGATGGTTGTCATGAAGAGCATTTCGGGCAATTGTAATAACCTTGCACCGCTGATCGGAAAATCAAATCATCAGTAGCAAAGTATGTCAAAGAGTTTCAGCAAGCAGGATGTGGCAAATGCCTTCAAAGTAATTCAGGATTCCATTTGCAGCGGATTGGAAGAATGCGATGGTCAGGCGAAGTTTATCACTGATGAATGGAATCATGAAACTGGCGGTGGCGGAAGATCGCGTGTTATTCAGCAAGGCAATGTTTTTGAGAAGGGCGGTGTCAACTTTTCTGCGGTTGAAGGTAAACTTCCAGATTTTATGAAGTACCACACCAAACCCGAATCGACGGAGTTTTTTGCGACAGGTGTAAGCATAGTCATTCACCCATCAAGTCCCATGGTGCCCATTATCCACATGAATATACGCTACTTCGAAACCAATGTCGGCGATGTGTGGTTTGGAGGAGGAATTGACCTAACTCCCATTTATGTAAATCGAAATCAGGCATCGCAATTTCATCGCACGCTCAAAGAAACCTGTGATCAATTTGATTCATCGTATTATCCACAGTTCAAGGCTGAGGCAGATGATTATTTCTTTATCAAACATCGCAATGAAACCCGTGGTATTGGCGGAATATTTTACGATTACCTCATGCCGGGTGAAAATCATTCAGCCGATCATCTTTTCGAATTTTCACAAGCGGTTGGCAATACTTTTCTAAAAGCCTATCTGCCCATAGCCAATGCCAACAAAGCTCTATCGTTTACTGAGGAACACAAAAACTGGCAATTGCTCCGCCGTGGGCGTTACGTGGAATTTAATCTGGTTTACGATAGAGGAACCAAATTTGGTCTGGAAACAGGCGGACGCACAGAAAGTATTCTTATGAGTTTGCCTGAACATGTTTCGTGGCTATACAATCATAAACCAGTTGACGGAAGTGCGGAAGAACAAACTCTTTTGCTGCTCAAAAAGGGTATCAACTGGATTGAATAGCAGGCTGTTTTTCTAAAAGCCGGTGTAGTTCTTCAAGAACTGAATCACCATAAAATTCAGCCTTTGGTGCGTTAAAGCGCCCTTTGTTGTGTGAATTTACTGTTTTTGCGTTATATTCGCACGAAATAAGGCATTATAATGCACTATCCTGAATTAATACAGACACTAAAAGCGCGTAGACTTGAATTGCAGGTTACGCAAGAAACGCTGGCCGAATTTGCTGGCGTGGGTTTGCGAACATTGAAAGAATTTGAAAGTGGTAAGGGCAATCCGACGCTTGTCACACTTCAGAAAATTTCGGATGTATTGGGATTGGAGGTTTGTCTGAAAATCAAGAATATGCCACATAATCCATGAGAGAAGCGAAGGTTTTATTTCGAAATGAAGAGGTAGGATCGCTCATCCAACAGGATGACGGAACTTTTCTGTTTCGTTACAATCATGCATGGGTAGTGGATGGGAGCAAGCCATCAATTTCCCTCACATTGCCCAAAGAAAAAGGAGAATTTCATTCGAAATTTTTGTTTCCATTTTTTTACCACATGCTGCCTGAAGGCTCAAACAAACAAGTTGCCTGCGAACTAAACCGTATTGACATGAATGATTATTTTGGTATATTGATAAACAATGCGCGTTACGATACAATTGGAGCAGTGCAAATCAGGAATACATAGAGTTGATGAGCCTACCTGAAATTAAATATTGTCCGGGCTCGTTGTCTGAAGGTTTTAATACCTACAGTAGAAATGTGCTGAATCGGATGTTTTTTGGGCGAAAGGTTCATCACGTACTGCCATATTATTCTCCCACATTCGATCTGGATGAGGATGAGTTATTTGATGAAAACAGAAGGCATATTTCAATTTCCGGGGTACAGGAGAAATTTTCGTTGGTGCTTGAAAAGAATAAACTTCGTCTCGCGGCTGAAGGTGAAATTGGTGGTTATATCTTGAAACCAATTCCTGCTTCTGGCAAAAGACGAGATCAAATGCCAGGCAATGAGCATTTGACTATGCAGATTGCTCGCCAGATCTTTGGAATTGAAACTGCAGAAAATGCAATGATTTTTTTTAGGAATGGAGCGCAGGCATATATAACCAAACGATTTGATATTGCTGAGAATGGTTCAAAATGGGCGCAGGATGATTTTGCATCATTGGCAGGCCGAACGCCACAGACCCATGGCGAACATTACAAGTATCTTGGCAATTATGCTGATTTGTTTCAATTGATGAATGTGCACCTGACAACGTATAAAGTAGACGCACCCAAACTATTAGCGAGACTTATTTTTAATTTTCTTTTCTCAAATGGTGATGCTCACTTAAAAAACTTTTCGATAGTGGAAACCGCCATGGGCGACTATCGATTGAGTCCGGCATACGACTTGTTGAATAGCCGAATTCACATCGCTGACAAAGACTTCGCTTTGGAAGATGGTCTAATTCCGACGAATTTGTCACAAGGAAAAATCAGTTCACAATTCGCAGTATTGGCAAAACAATCGAAAATCAGTGACGGGGTTTTCCAGAATACCATGGAGGCCTTATTGTCCAAATCCAATGAAGTAGAGAAAATGATAACAAACTCATTTCTGAATGACTCGACCAAACGAAATTACTGGCAAGCATATCAAGGTCGCTTAAAACAATTGATGAAGAAATAGGTTGGCTTGAGCTAGTCATTGACGATACTCAACCTGATGTGTCAATAATTTCCCAAACGGGTGCAATTGTCACCCTGCATTCTCCCTTCTTTAGCCATGAATAAACAACCACATGGCATCATTTGAAATCATCGGCGGTAAGCCACTCAAGGGAGAAGTAATTCCCCAGGGAGCAAAAAACGAAGCACTGCAAATTGTTAGCGCTGTATTGCTCACCAGCGAAGAAGTAATCATCAGCAATATTCCCAATATCCGGGATGTGATGAAGCTGATTGAGTTGCTTGGTTTTATGGGTGTTGATGTCAAAAAAATCAGCGATGATACTTATTCCTTTCGCGCACAAAATGTGAATCTCGAATACCTGCTTACCGATGATTTTAAGAAGAAAGGCGGTGCACTTCGCGGTAGCATTATGATAATCGGTCCGCTTTTGGCCCGTTTTGGTGAAGCGTATATTCCCGAGCCGGGTGGCGACAAAATTGGTCGACGTCCTGTGGATACTCACTTGCGTGGATTCGAAAATCTGGGAGCAACATTTGAGCATTTAAAAAGCGATCGTTTCTACCGCATCAACGCCAAAAACCTGAAAGGCGCTTACATGGTGCTCGATGAAGCGAGTGTTACAGGCACAGCCAATATTCTGATGGCGGCTTCATTGGCCAAAGGAGAAACAACAATCTATAACGCGGCGTGCGAGCCTTATTTGCAGCAATTGTGCAAGATGATAATCAGCATGGGCGGAAATATTTCTGGTGTTGGGTCCAACAAACTCATCATCCAGGGTGTTGACAAACTCGGCGGTTGCAAACACCGTATGTTGCCAGATATGATTGAGATCGGCAGTTTCATTGGACTTGCAGCAACGACCAATTCTGAAATCACAATCAAAGATTGTTCTATTCCTGAGCTTGGTGTTATTCCATCTGTTTTCCGCAAAATGGGAATCGAAATGGAATTCCGAGGCGACGATATCTTCATTCCGCAACAAGAATCTTACAAGATCAATAGCCTGATTGATGGTTCGATGTTGACCATTCGCGATGGTATCTGGCCGGCTTTCACTCCCGATCTTATCAGTGTGGCGCTTGTAACAGCAACACAGGCCAAAGGCAGCGTGCTCATTCATCAATGGATGTTCGAAAGCCGTTTGTTCTTTGTAGACAATCTCATCGATATGGGAGCGAAGATCATTTTGTGTGATCCACATCGCGCCGTTGTTATCGGTAGCAACCGGGAAACCAAACTTCGCGGAATTACAATGTCATCTCCTGATATCCGCGCGGGTGTGAGTATGCTGATTGCGGCATTGGCTGCTCAGGGCAAAAGCACCATCAACAATATCGAGCAGATCGACCGCGGCTACCAGGACATCGAAAACCGCCTCCGCAAATTGGGCGCCGACATCAAACGCATCGAGTAATCATCGCGCTGGCTTCAGCGCAGCTAGCCAGTGCGTATCACTTACAAGGGCTTCCAGCCCGTTTATACGATCGCTTATCCAATATACACCCCCTTTTCCTGTTCTCCCCCCCTGAAAGTCAGTGGTCAATACTGCGTTTACAATTTGCAAGATTTGGCATTTTCAGACCTTGGCCTTCGTCCGTACATTCGCACACGTCTATGAAGTTTGTTCATCCTGAAATACTTTGGGCACTTGGGGCTCTCGCCATCCCAGTCATTGTCCATCTTTTTAATTTCCGTAAATTCAAAAAGGTACTCTTTTCCAACGTTGAATTTCTTAAGGAAATCAAGCAGGAAACGCAGAGTAAAAGCAAATTGAAACACCTGTTGATTCTTGCTTCCCGCATTCTGGCTCTGGCCTGCATCATCTTTGCTTTTGCGCAGCCTTTTATTCCAACACCCGGGATGTCTAAAAAACCCGGTGGCAACGCAGTTTCTGTTTACATCGACAATTCTTACAGCATGGAAGGCGAGAATGAAGATGGCAGATTGCTCGAATTGGCAAAGAACAAAGCCATCGAAATTGTAAATGCCTATTCTCCCACAGATAAATTTCAACTGCTGACAAGCGATTTTGAAGGCCGTCATCAGCGACTTGTAAGCCGCGAAGAAATGATTGATCTGATCCAGGGAGTAGATGTTTCGCCCGTAAGTCGCAAAATATCGGAGGTTGTAAGTCGCCAGCGCGATTTGCTTCATACCAGCAGTATGGATAACAAACGATCGTTCATTTTGACCGATTTGCAAGCCAATATTTCGGACTACGATCAGGTGAGCAACGATAGCACGATAACTGTAAGCGTTGTGCCCAATGCCGCACCCGGACTGAGCAATATCTACATTGATTCGGTATGGTTTGAAACACCTGTTCGTCAACTCAACCAGCCGGAAGTTTTGAATATGCGCATTCGCAATATTGGAGAAGATGACAGAGAAAATATTCCGGTGCAGCTTAATGTGAACGGTCAGCAGAAAAGTGTGTCGAGCGCAACAATTCCTTCAAATGCATCTGCCGAAATTCAAATGACATTCACCAATACAGAGCCCGGGGCGAAGAATTGTGATCTTGTGCTGGACGACAATCAGATTACCAAAGACGATATTTATTACTTCAGCTTTACTGTCGCTCCGCAAATTGCTATACTGGAAATTAATTCGGTGAATGCATCGAACAATGCCGTATCAACCGTTTTTCAGGATGATCCGTATTTTGCCTTTACTTCCACCAGCGAAGGTTCTATTGATTATGGATCGTTGAGTAATCAAAACTTAGTAGTGCTGGATCAGCTCAATTCAATTTCTTCCGGACTCGTTTCAGAACTCGAGAAATTTGTGAATGCCGGGGGAAGTGTTTGTGTGATTCCAGGCGCACAGATTGATCTTGTTAGTTACAATGATTTTGCTGGACGCATGCAACTTGGGCAAATTGAGGGCAAGATTATGGATGCAAATAAAATTGGAAGTGTGTCGTATGATCACTTTCTGTTTAAAAATGCATTCGAAAAAACAACGGGCAATATTGATCTGCCTTTGGTATCAGCGTTCTATAAATTGAATCTGGGTTCCCACACTACAGCGGAGCCGGTGATGATGCTTCAAAGTGGCACTCCGTTTATGATTTCATCCACGGTTGGGTCTGGACGAGCTTATATTACAGCAGTTTCCTTGCTTGCAGAAGAAAGTAGTTTTACCAATCATGCATTCTTTCCAACCTCGCTGCTGCGCATGGCAGAATTTAGTCAGCCGACATCCCAGCTAGCCTATTTTCTGGGGCGTGAACAAGCCATTACCTTGCGCAATCTCACACTCAATGGAGAAGAAACCTTTAAATTGTCGAATATCCAGACCAAACAAGAGCTGATCCCTGAACACCGCACAGCGGGTGGCAACACGGAGATATTTGTGCATTCAGATCTCAATATCGCTGGCAATTATGCATTGATGTGGGGAGCTAACGAAGCTGCATCCTTGTCGTTTAATTACGATCGCACCGAATCGGATACACGCACTGCAACAGTAGATGATATCAACGGCATCATCAGTTCGAGGAATTGGTCCAACTGGCATATGCTTGACGGAAATCTGGAGAGCATCGCGGCTGGTGCAAATGAATTGGCTGAAGGCAAAAAATTTTGGTGCACACTCATTATGTGTGCCCTAATTTTCCTCGCTGCTGAAGTATTATTAATCAAATTCTGGAGGTAGACAGAAATGAAAATTCTCATCAAATCGGCGCGCATCATAAGTCATGGAACTCCGCTTCATTCCAAAAAACGCGATGTGTTGTTGGAAACCAGGGAAGGTTCTGATTGCGCAACAATCGTAAAGATTGCAGCAGATATTGAAGATAAAAAGGCCATGTTGATTACAGGGAAAGGACTTTGTATTTCGCCTTCGTGGATAGACATGAGTGCCCGATTTTGTGATCCCGGTTTTGAGTTTAAAGAAGATTTTGAATCTGGCCTTGCTGCAGCGCGTAAAGGTGGATTTGGCGGTGTTTTGGCAATGCCGTCTTCGTTACCGGTTGCTGATAACAAAGGTGCAATAGAATACATGCTTTCAAAAGGGCAGGGCAGTCCTGTTCGCATTTTGGCTTGCGGCACATTGAGTGAAAAGTTGGAGGGCAAACAATTGTCCGAAATGTTTGATATGTCAGAAGCTGGTGCAGTGGCTTTCAGTGATGACAAGAGCCATGTAGGCACAGAATTGATGACCCGCGCATTGGAATATTCAAACAACTTCGGAGGATTGATTATTTCATTTCCTCACGACAATGGAGTGAATGCCCAGGGACTTATTCATGAAGGATCGGCATCCGTATCATTGGGTTTACAAGGCATCCCATCCATTGCAGAGGAGCTACGTTTACAGCGGGATATTGAATTGTTGAAGTATACCGGCGGAAGGCTGCATGTTTCCATGATTTCAACTGCCCGAAGTGTGGAGTTGATTCGCAAAGCCAAAAAGGACAAGTTAAATATCACATGCGGAATGGCTGCTCATCAATTGAGTTTTACCGACGATGATCTTTCTGGATTTAATTCTAACTTAAAAGTTCTG
>JBJXFC010000288.1:0-7762 GCA_046153915.1 Flavobacteriales bacterium | reverse complement strand
CAATTATTTATCTTATTTGTGAATGAGGTCGATTCAACCCAATAAAAAAGGGCCGTCATTGCGACGACCCTTATTCTATTTTGCGTTGTGATTTTTATAATCTGAATCCATACATCGCTTCCATGCCGTTTGCATACATGCCACGGATTTCCACGTAACTTCCTTCCTTGCCTTCCAGTGCTGATTTCAAATCTTCTGGTGAGTTAATTTTTGTATCACCAACACGTGTGATGATAAAGCCTTTTTGCATACCAAGGCTCTTAAATTTCCCTGCCTGAATATCGGTGATTTTAGCACCTCCCTGAATTTTCAGTGAGCTTTTATCTTCAATAGACAATCCGGAAAATTTAGCACCAAGAGATTCAAAAGAAGACTCGCTGGCAGCCGCACTAAAGTCTTCGAGTTGCGCTTTTCCACTGCGGTTGCGAAGTGTAACGTCTACCACTTGTTGTTTGCCGTCTCTCCAAACTCCCACTTTGATTTTGTCGCCAGGGCGGAATTTGCTCACTTGTTCTTGAAGTTCGGGTACATTTTTCACGTTGATCTCTCCTACTTTCTGAATAACATCGCCTTCCTGAATACCGCTGTCTGCTGCAGCTCCGCCTTCTGTCAAAGATTTCACATAAATACCTGATACTTCTTTCAGATCAAGCTCATCCGCCTTCTCCTGCGTTACATCTGTAATCTGCACACCTATAAATGCGCGTTGCACGTGTCCAAACTCAATCAGATCCTGAGCCACTTTGCGCGCAATGGTGGCGGGCACTGCAAATGCATATCCACTAAAGGTGCCACTGCGTGACGCAATGGCAGTGTTCACTCCAACCAACTCTCCACGGGTATTCACAAGCGCCCCACCGCTATTACCGGGATTTACCGCAGCGTCTGTTTGGATGAAACTTTCTACCGGGAAAATCTCTTCGTTCCCATTTTGACCATTTCCTCCGAGCAAATTGATATTGCGCGCTTTTGCACTAACGATTCCAGCCGTTACAGTGCTGGTAAGATCGAAAGGATTTCCCACCGCAATAACCCATTGCCCAATTTTGACATCCTCGCTATTGCCCCAGATCACAGCGGGTAGATTTTTTTCTTCGATTTTGATTACTGCGATATCTGTGCTAGGATCGCGGCCTATTACTTTGGCCTCATAGTTCTTATTGTTGTTCAGGGTAACAGAAAGTTTATCTGCACCTTCTACTACGTGATTGTTGGTAATGATATAGCCATCCGGAGAGATGATTACACCCGATCCACTGCTCATCTGCACCTGATCTTGTTGCTGGTACCCGAAGAAATCCATCCATGGATTGTAAGCCTGCTTCATACTCATTTGTGTCTTCACGTGCACCACACTATTTACCGTTCGTTCTGAAGCAGCCGTAAAATCCAGCGTTCCATCTAAGGGAAGTGGAGCATAATTGGCGCTGTATACAGGCAACATTGAACCACTTTGCATGGCTGCCGTATTCTGATCAAAGAACAATTTGAATGCTCCAAGGGAAACTATTCCTCCTGCAAAGGCCATTGCGACCATCATCAATTTTTGTCTCATATCCTTATTGTTGTTTGAATGTTTTTGTGATTAATAAAAAATGAAACTCAAAATTATTCAGATTGTTTTTCCGCGTCAAGGGCTTTCATTCTGAAAAAACGTTAAGGAACTCTGGGAATCCCATTTTTCGCATGATTTTCAATGCTTCCAGAAATTTCAATACCAGGCAATTCTATAAGATTTAACGAAACATTAAATCTTTCAGATTCCGAGCGGCGATTCCAAAGTGCATGAAATGGCTCTAATTCTTCAATACTTTTTCTGAATAAATCATTGACCCGCTGATGTCGTGAGCGTTAAGCTGGTAAATACCTGCAGGAAAACCTCCAAGATCAAACTCCAATTGGCCTCCCTGGGCTCCAACCGATAATTTTTGAGAATGAACAATTCGCCCCGCAACATCACTCAATTGCAATGTAACTTCAGATTCACTCGTTGATATATAAGAAATGTGCAAGAGTTCTTCTGCCGGATTCGGAGAAATAGAAAAGGAAGCAATTCGCGTTACAGCAATAGTTTCGCTCCACTGAAAAGTACCATTGAAATCAAATTGTTTCAATTTGTAATAAGTCAACAAAGCCGATGGGTTGCGATCAGAAAATATATAGTCGTGGGAATTCTGACAACTTCCATTTCCATTTACTTCACCAATTTTATCAAATGCAGTGCCATCCACACTGCTCCATATTTCGAATCGTTCGTTGTTGATTTCACTTTCCGTTCTCCAATAAAGACTGTTTATCGGACCTGTTTCCTCTCCACCAAAATCGGTCAATTCTACTGGCAAATAAATACTACAATTCAGAATGACACCACTTAATGCCCAATCAAAAACAAACGGCGTTGTTGTTGTCGAAAAATTATCCAGACACATGATGTAGTAAGAGTTTACTTGTCCTGCTCCAATTGTTATGGGCGAAACCCAGGCATCACCGCCGGCGCCTTCACTTGGATCTGTAGCGCCATTTCCAAGTCCTGTTGCAGTCCAAAGACCAGAATACGAGCAACGCAAAGGGGCGCCAGATGGAGGGCAAGTTGGTGCTGTCATTGGTCCCCAAATAGCAAAATCGTAATCTACAATTGGAGTTGGATTGATGGTGAAACTAATTGATCCAGTAGTAATGGGCTGAAAAATATACCACGATGTTTGATTCTCGCCCCAAAGACATCCCTGATTGCTTAAGTCGAGGTCATTGGAAAATCCGGGACCGGCCGAGTTGCCTCCAAATTGTGTATCTGTGCAAATCGGAAGGGCTCCTCCACAATCTTGTGGACCGGGCACATACACATCACATGATAGTGAGAGATTAAAACTTCCTTCGTCAAATGACCCGTGAACCAAAATGTAATATGTCGTCCCGGCATAAGACAGAAATGCCACTTCCGATTGTAATCCGCAGAGGTCATCATTGGTATTGATGCATGTAAGTCCGGCACATGTTCCAGTAAATACACTGATTTGTGTATCGAAAGCTGATCCGCATAAACTTGCGGTAATCATTTCTCCTGTTCCGGCAAACGAATACCACACACCACCTGATACACTAAACCCACAGCCAAATGGAATAATGTCTGGATTAAATGTACTTGTTGAAGCCGAGATCGTTTGTCCACAAGTTATTGGCAAAGCACCGCTGCATGGATCATTGGCCGTTTCGGTATAACAATCGATGTTCATGGTAAATGCGCCACTCGCTGCGCCAAAGCCATGCACTTGTATGTAGTAAACTGTGCCCACGGTAGAATTAAAAGTGATGGAAGATTGCAATCCGCAAAAATCATCGTTGTACTGCAGGCATGTCAGTCCAGTGCAACCTCCGGTGTACAATGATAAGTTGGTATCAAATGCAGAACCACACAAGTCAATGGTATACGTGGCGCCATCTCCCGTGAAAGTATACCACAGGCTTGGAGAAATTGCGGATCCGCAGCCAGCTGGTATTGTCTCAGGTGTTGCACCAACTGTTGTTCCCGTTATGGTTTGACCGCACGCAACGGCAACAGCTCCGGAACATGGATCATTGCCGGAAGGCAGAATACAGCTGAGATTGAGTATAAATGATCCAGCCGAACTTCCATAGCCCATAATCCTTATGTAATAGGTAACTCCGGCAACAGAAGTCCATGAAACCTGTGATTGCAAACCACAAAAATCATCGTTGCTCGAAACACATGAAAGCGATGCGCAAGTACCTTGAAATATCCCAATTTGACTATCATAACCCGATCCACACAAACTTGCTGTCATCACGGAACCATCTCCAACAACACTATACCAAACACTATTGCTTGTTGTATTTCCGCAACCACCCGGGATCACTTCTGTAGTAGCTCCAACAGTAGTTCCGGAATACACATTTCCGCATGCTGCTGGAAAAGCACCATTGCAGGGATCGTTTGCAATGGATGGCATGGAATAAACACAAATAGTTCCCCCCATGGTCCCGCTTGTTCCGGTATACCTTACGATACGAACATAATATCTTGTGCCAATTGCCGTCGGAAACGCTATGGTTTCTGTACTCGCTCCGCTGCCGTATGCATCTGCGCATGCAACTTGAGTAAGTCCTGAGCATGGCGTGCCGTTGTCAACGTAAATAAAAATCATAGCGTCCCGGTTGGTATTCGCGTATGTGACCGTTGTTGAAGCAGAAGTAGCCACAAACCAACCCCAACCATCTTCTCCTGCCCCCACGTTTAAACCACAAGTTGGACTTGCCGGAGCTCCCAGTGGTGTGTCTATTGTATATGAAAGCGGGTTGCAGGACGCACCCACCACAAGTTGATATGCAGCAGAAATATCACAATTATCAGATGGCGTTTGCGCATATAAGCAACTACCTATTGCAAAGAAATAAGTGAATATGAAGATATGATAACTCATCCAAAATCTCATTCCTCTTGAATATCAAATTTGTTATTCGATTGAACCAGAAGCCGATGATCCGCACTCAGAGCCTGATGAGCTGCAAGTGTCAACTTTATCAATGGCGGATCTATTTCTTGAAATCTTACTGGTTCCAGGCAAAATAAAATGGCATATTGAAAGCCTTTTGTAGTGCGCACATAGTATTGATTTTCGAGTCTGGGATTGGAAACATCCACCAGGTAAAATCCAGCAGCATTTAATTGATCAGCTAAATTGTCAAGGTTCTCTTCTTCTTTGGTTGCAAAGCTGAAATGATCGTTTTTATCTGCAAATGACGAAATGGAATCTGTCGTCAATTCCCTGATAAGTTGGAGTACCTCCTTTCCTTCTTCCGCATTCAATGGTATCAAACTTTGAAAAGCGTGCCAATGCAAGGCCTGATGTTGGCCAGTTAAAATTTGCGGCAAATACAGCAATGCGGTAAACAAAGTAATCCGTAGAGCAAGCATGTAAGGAAAGGTCTAGCCACAAATATAGCTGGATTTACCTATGATATTACCGAAGCAAAGATTTTAACAATCAAACTCTTATGAAGCCGCAATCATTTTCTATAGAAGAACATTACCAGCAGAGGAGTAATCATGAGTTCGCATACAATGGCAATAAACAACGTAAGGCTTATTAGGTAGCCAATGTAAAAAGTGCCTAGAAAATCTGAAAGAATAAGCGTTAGAAAGCCTCCGCTCAAAATTAGCGTAGTAACTATCATGGCTTTTCCCGTTGTAAGAAAAGTGCGTTTTACGGCATAAATTACACTTAATCCCTCACCTAAAATCGTTCGCACCCGGGCCAGGAAATGGATGGTATCATCCACCGCAATTCCGAAAGCGATATTAAAAATAATAGATGTTGAAACTTTGATGGGAATACCTGTCAAACCCATTATTCCGGCAACAATAAGAAGAGGAATTAGGTTTGGAATAATGGTGAGTAAAATCATCTTCCATGATTTATACACGACACCCATAACGAGACCTATTACTATCACCGATAATAACAAATCCCAAACCATGTTTTCCACCAGCGATTTATTGTTGAGATCAATCAGATGAGCAGTACCAGTAACGTGAAAATTAAAATCCGTTTTGCGGTTGGCGTAGATGAAATTTTCCAATCTGGTATTGAGAGTGTCGTAGTGTTTTCTGCCACTATCGGCCACTTTACCGCTTATCCGAATGATGTTTTTTTCTTTGTTATAGTACAAAGAACTGATCTCCCGAAGATCTTTCCGATTGAGGAATTTCTCAATTTTACCGAGTTCATAAGGATCTTGTGGAATGGTATAAAACTCCTGCTGACCGGCATTTAGCGCCTTGTTAGACGTCTTAATTATTTCTGACAACGAAATCAAACCTCCAACCCCATATTCATTTGTCAAAAAGAAATCAAGTGTATCCAGATCGTGGAGAAATGCGGCAGAATAGGCCTGAGTATCCGATTTCAATTCAATGGACAATTCAAATGGTCTGCAACCACTAAAAGATTTCTCCATGTAATTGAACTCCTGCTTGAGGATATGGGTATCCCTCAAATCTTCCAGCATTTTATTGTCAACCTCAATTCTTGACATGCTAAAAAAGCTCAAAAGGATAACGCCAATGGAAGTTACAATTACCCATTTGCGTTTTCTCAGAATCCAGGCAAATGATCGGTGCAATTTGGATGTCCAAAAATCTTCGCCCATTGCAAAAACGTAAAGGCGCTTGGGTTTGGCGAGAATCAATACTGCCGGCAACATCGTGTATGTCAATCCATACGCCAACATCACCCCTACCGAAGTGTAAATACCAAAATCACTGATAGGTTGTATATTCGAAAATATCAACGTCAAAAAGCCAATAGCCGTTGTGAGTGCGGTAAGAAATGTGGCCAGTCGAATGCTTTTGAAAGCGTATCTGATTGCTTCGATTTTATCTTTCCCATTGCGCAATTCCTGTAAGTATTTCGTGAGCACGTGCACAGAGTCGCTCATGCCGACGACGAATAATATCGTTGGCAAAACGGTGAGCATCAAATCGAGGTCTTTGCCAATAAGCTTTATGAAACCGAGTGTCCAAATAATGGACATCATAACAACGAGTGTGGGAATAATGATACCCCAGCCCGATCGAAATGCAAGGAAAAGAAAAACAGTGGTCAATAATAGACTAAGTCCAATAAAGAGGATTAACTCTTCCAGCATCAATTCGACATATAATCTTTGTCCCAGTGCGCGACCAATGATGTGAGATTTCTGCCAGGAAAAGCCGTGAACGGCATCTTCAATAGCATGCGATAGATCGTCACACTCTGTTTTCGAAAGTCCGGATTCGTGCCTAAGATTGATGGCTACCGATTTATCGTCTTCACTTACAAAAAGCCCAACAATTCCAGGAGTTGCATGAAGTCTGAGTGAATCAATAACGTAGTTTTCCGGTTCGTTCCAGCGAAGCATGGGGAACTCAAAAACCTGCCCCATCACCGGATCTTTTTGGTATTCTATAAGCTGAGTAGGACCCAGCGCCTGGGTAATATTTGGAATCCGTTTTAAGACATTGGTAAGACTGTCAACCTGAGCCAAAAAATCGCGTCTAAAAACCCCGGAGTCGTTATCAAGTGCGACAATGAAAAAATCATTGTCCGTTTCAAACGTTTTTCGATACTCATAATAGTACTGAGTTTCCGGGTCTTCCTTGGGAAAAAAAGCTTCGAAATCATAACTAAAACGAAGTGTAGAAATTAACCAAACGCAACCCAGAGTTAGAATGGAAAGAATGACTATGGTAAGAATACTGGTTTTGCGAGTCATAAAGTTTTGGTCAACGCTTCAACAACTGCTCTTTCTGATTATTGTTTAGGAGAATTCAAAATTTTCACAAATATCAAGGTAATGAATCAACCAATGGGACAAAATTTAATTAGATTTTCAAAGGTCCTGTGCAGTCAGAGGTTTGAATTTATAGCCAGTTGTCCTTTCAAAAAATTCGCTGCTTATGCACTTGCCTTGTGAAACATCAGCTGTATCCGCAATTGGCAATGTGAGTCCTCTCTTCGCAGCCTCTGCAGCGTAATATTCGTACCGATAAGGATGATCCCTATTAACGACATTGTATGTTCCGCTCAACTTCTGTTCTATAGCTATTTCAATGGCATCCATGGCTTCATAAATGGTTGTGAAATTCACAACGGCCATGGGTTTTTCAAATTTATCTTTTTTAGCCAGGTAAACAACCGGATTTCGGTCCTTTCCGATTAGTCCACCAAAACGCAAAATCGCGCTATTCGAATTGGTATTCCAA
>JBJXFC010000274.1:0-15767 GCA_046153915.1 Flavobacteriales bacterium | reverse complement strand
GAATTCCAGGAAGAACAAAGCGAAGAACACACCATGGTCCGAATGGACGATTTTGCAGAAATTTTACTCTACCCAAATCCAGGCAATGGCGAAATGATCAATCTTGAAATTGACGGTATTGAATCAGGTAAGGTGGATGTCTACCTCACCGATGCAATGGGAAAATTGCTTGCAACCAAACAATATTATGTAGAAGGACATCTCCAGACACAATGGGTGTTTGACACTGATCTTGCCTTCGGATTGTATATGATTGAGTTTGTTTATGACGGTAAAAAAGTATCGCAACGTATTATAATTGAATAATACATTAACACCTTATAATAAAAAGCTCTGCTGATGCAGGGCTTTTTTTTTGCCTGCATGACCGGTTATTGCAATGCAACGAATTCCAGATAACTGTAGTCTCTATTTCGAAGTTACCTTTTTTGGTAATAAACCTTCTACCTTGACAATGCCATGTTGATACTTCGATATCTTTTAATCTTTGCGATAGTAGCCATACACTCATTGTCTGCAGCTCAATTGACAAGTAACGGTTGTCCGGGCCTTGCAGAATATCCGAATTCGGATCCATCTGATTCCATCTACTTTTTTCTGGACGGAACGCCTGCTGATCTAACCGCAACACCACCGCCGGGTCTTGGGCCGTATACGTATACATGGAGCTATTATGATGTGGATGATTTTAACTGGATTCTCTTTGAAACAGTTTACGACGTTCCTTCGAGTACAATCGACAACATGCCCGAAGGAGCATATGCTGTTTCAATTTTAGATGGACAGGGTAATACGATTTTCTGTGACATTGCATGGATTGCTTTTTATACTCTTGGTGAGTGGACGGATGGCTATGTGGATGTTTTACCCATTGACCCGAGCTGCACAGCGGCCCACCTCGTTGGAACATTTATACCTCCCACCGGAACTCCGGGGTATACCATTGTACCACCCAACCCCATGTTTGTTGATGCAAATACTGAAATACAAATTTGTTTTTCAGGGACACACACGTGGGTAAGTGATTTGGGATTTTATCTTGTTGGTCCAGCGGCTTGCGGAAGCCCTACGGTGCTTCTTTCTCCCAATCCGGGATCTATCGGACAAGGAACTGTTTGTAACAACGGAGACAATATTTCGAATCTCTGTTTTACAACTGAGTCTTCGAATAATCTGGACGTATGTCTTAATACTCCTTTTACGCTATCAGGCACATACAGCACCTATGGACCTTCGGCGACACCAATTGATTGGTCTCCAATTTATGGTTGTGAAGTAACCAATCCAGGCTGGTCAGTACAAATTTACGATTGCATTAGTGGTGATACCGGCTACCTTACGGATGCAACATTCACTTTTACAGGAGATGATTTATGTGGCGATCCTCAAACGGTGAGTTATACTACACCACCGGGTTTCAGCTCCTTTATTGCAGACAACTCCTGTTCACCTCAAACAGCATCGATTTTCAGCGTTCCTCCACCATCTCCTCCGCAACCAATCGAGTGCGAATGGACCTATGAATGGAGTTCTGATCCATATGTATATATTGCAGACAGCACAACATCTTTGGATTTTTATGTCGATTTGCCATTTCTAAATTCGCTGGGCATTCCACTAAATCCGCAGCCTCAAGCCGTTCTTTTTACACTGACATATTACAACGAATGCACAGGTGAGATGGACACTACCAATACATCCTGTTTTGGATCTGGAGGTGGCACCAATTCCGATTCTGAAATGTTTTATGTAGTGCCATACTCCAATGCAATGGTGTTCGATCCCGGGCCAATCTGTATTTTTAGTGCACCATTTCAACTCAGTGCTTCTCCCCCCGGTGGAATTTGGTCGGGTCCGGGTATTGTCGATGCAAATACAGGTTTGTTTGATCCTGCGCTCGCTGGACAAGGTGCGCATGTTATCAATTATGAAGTTCTTGCAGAATGTTTTTATCCAGGCTCAATAACCATTTTTGTTGAAGAGTATTCTGAAGTGTTATTGAATCCGTCAGGACCATTTTGCGAAAATGATGCTCCCGAATTCCTTAACGGTTATTCAGAAGATGGCACAATTAATTGGTCTGGTAGTGGAGTTGCATCCAATGGATTATTTGACCCATCCATTGCAGGTCCCGGATTGCATACAATTTTTGCTTCTTCCTTTGGAGACTGTGCCGGTTCTGCATCCATTCAGATTGAAGTAAATCCACTTCCAAATGTAAATGCAGGACCAGATCAGAATGTGTGTGGAAATCAGGGAATTCAACTCAATGCCATAGGAGCATCCTCATACGTCTGGTCACCAGCCACCGATTTATCCAATCCCCTCGTTGCAAATCCCTTTGCTACGCCAAACACAACTGCAGTCTATACTGTAACCGGAACCAGTTCATTCGGTTGTGTTTCGTCGGATGACATCGTTCTTACGATAATGCCAGAACCAGAACTTGAAACCACACCAGCAGAACCGATTTGCCCTGGCGAAACAGTTGATCTCATAGCAACCGGATCCATCGGAACCTACCTTTGGAGTCCATCCTGGGGCATTGCCAATCCCGACATTGCAATTACAACTGCAAGCCCATCCATCACAACAACCTATACTGTTACATTAACGGATGTTTGTAGTCAGGTATTGACTTCAACCGTGCTTGTTGAAGTTGACACTCCTGTTTATCTTTCAGTAGAAAATCCTGATGCATCACTTTGTCAAGGTGAAGTAGCCATCGTTGAAGCAATCATAAATGGTTCCTATGAAACACTTGAATGGACCAGCCCCGACGGCCTGCTCGAACAAACGGAAATTAACAACCCGATCATCCATATTTCAGAATCTGGAAGCTATTTTATAACCGTAATAACCAGCCTTGGCTGTGATTATAGCGACAGTATAGAGCTGGACGCCATCCCCCTTCCAGAAGCAAATCTTCCTCCAAATGTTCAATTTTGTCCAGGAGATTTTGCCACGTTGAATGCCGGTAATTGGGATTCTGTTATCTGGTCTACACAGGAGACATCGGGCAGTATCAACGCAGGAAACACGGGAAATTACAGCGTCATTGTTACCGAAAACGGATGTATCTCTTATGACACCACTTGGGTGCAAGAAATTGCAATGCCAAATATAGACCTTGGCCCTGATTTATTGATCTGCGAAGGCAGTTCGGTCGAATTAAGCATTGATGTAAATGGAATCTGGAACACGTCCTATGAAGGTAGTTCCTTCATCGCCAACTATGCCGGTACTTATTTTGTAAGCTACACAGAGGGCCCATGCAGTGTTTCTGACACCATACAAATTGTAATTCTACCCCTACCTGTTGCAAATCTGGGTCCTGATATTACGGGTTGCATTGACAATCCCGTAATGCTTTCTGCTTATGGTACAATGAACTCAGACTACGCATGGAGCACGACAGATACCACAAGCACCATCGAAGTGCTCGAGCCCGGATTGTATAGCGTAACAACATCGAATACTTGCGGCGAAGCTGAAGATGTGATAGCCGTTTTTTTTGAAGATTGTTCGTATCAAATTTTTATTCCGAACACATTTACACCCGATAAAGATGGAATTAATGACATCTGGCAAATAAGCACCTACCGCGTAAAAAGTATAGATATCCGGATATTCAACAGATGGGGTGATATTTTGTACACTTCACAATCTGCTAAAGAAGCATGGACAGGAGAAACGCATGATGGTGCACACTACGTTCAGGACGGATCGTATGCCTACTATATCAGTTTCGAAACGGAAGATGGAGAAAAAGGCGAAAGAACAGGACACATCAATATTATTCGCTAGCAGCTTTAATCAGCTCTTTCTTTGAAGACAAATACATCTTCATTATCACGCTTCATATAATACGTTTCACGCGCAAATTTTTCGAGAGAAGCCTGATTGTTGGATAGATCAGCCAGTGATTTTAGAGCTGTTTCGTTTTCACGCTCAAGTGTTTTAACCTCATCACGCAGCGAGCCTACTTCCCGACGTGAACGAATGATGTAGAACAAGTCGATATCATTAAAAAGACAAATCCACAGCAGAAAAAAAGCCATGGCAATAAAGTATTTGTTTTTGATCCAGGAAGGAATTCGCCTTTTCATACTTCAAAAATGATTCACTTCAAAGCCAGGGTCCAGAAAAATAAATTCAATTTTCCACGCCCGTTGGTGCAGAAACAATTTGACAAAACCCCTGAATAAAGTACTGAATATCAGAAACTTTACTTAGATTTTGGCATTTAACAAATTAATAAAACGAAGTATTCGTTCATTTGCAGATCAAAATTCAAAATAGAACATGAAAAAAACAATCGCAATCTTCTTCGTACTCCTTTCTGGAATGCTTCAGGCGCAAAAACTAAAAACCCACACAGACAGTGTATCCTACGCTTTGGGCGTTTCGATGTCAGAATCGCTGGCAAAAAGTGGCATCAAAGATTATGATCTCGACACCTTTATTGCCGCTATTCGAGCGCATCAGGAGGGCAAAACCCAAATGGATGCAAAAACAGCAGATCAGATTTATCGCGCAGAATCGAAAAAAATAGCGGAAGAAAAAAATAAAGTCGCACAGAAAGCAAGTGCCGATTTTTTGGAGGCAAACAAAACCAAGCCCGGAGTGATCACAACGGCTTCCGGTTTGCAATACAAAACTATAGTTGAAGGCACTGGAGCTTCACCGTTGGCCACAGACAAGGTAACTGTTCACTATCACGGAACGTTGATTGACGGTTTCATATTTGACAGTTCAGTTGATCGTGGAACACCAGCCACATTTGGGTTGAATCAGGTTATTACAGGCTGGACAGAAGGACTTCAGCTCATGAAAGAAGGTGGTAAAACGACATTCTACGTTCCATACTCCATTGGTTACGGAGCACAGGGCAAGGGCAAGGTCCCACCATTCGCCACTATGATTTTCGACATTGAACTAATCAAAGTGGAGAAAGCTCCTATGCCCAATATGCAGCCGGGAAACACAGCCACACCAAAACCAACACCGACACCTACGCCTACGCCTAAACCAACACCGGGTGTAACGCCAACTCCTACTCCACAGCCCAATAAGAAGGGATAAGAAATAATTTCAAAGCATAAAAAAAGTCGCATGAAGCGACTTTTTTTTATGCCAATATTTTGTTCTGTTAATGCAATTCATTCCGTTTCAGAGTAACCCGCTTAGCCGGATTTACTACCAAGGGTACTTTCTCCAAAACGGTATCACTTTCTTCAAGTCCCCATGCATCGATATCCGACAAACTCACGCGTTTTAATGCCATATATGCGTTGGTGATAAAACTATCGCGCACATTCAATTCATTGTCGGCACTCAGGAATTTCTCAAGTACAACAAATTTGAAATCGTGTTCGTCATTGTACTTTGCGTAAGGCTCTGGTTTGGCTTTCAAATCGAGTTCGCCTTTCTCCACCATTTCATCCACAATAAAGCGGAAGAAATTATGCACTCTTGGCTGAACCCGGAATCCAAGACGAATATTCACTTTAATTACCAGATCATTCTCCAATTCTTCTACAGTGTATTCGCGAGTATACGGTTCGTTTGTGCGATCAATATGTACGAACCAATATATATCCGCGCGCTTTGGCGTTTTGGCCAAAATACTCTCCATGATTTTCTTTTCGACCTGGTGATTAAAATTCGCTTTCGTTAGAAATACCAGGTGAGTAGCATACTTGGGTACAGATTTATCATCGCTCAAATCGCGCAACTTCGGAACGTATCGGTCGAGGTCTTCAAATTGCAGGAAATAATTGCTCATACGTCGATACATGTATGTAATCCACATCACATGCAGCAAAACAACATACACGATGAGCATCATCCAGGCTTCTTTGAGCTTCATGATATTGGCCACAAAGAATGCTGATTCTACCACCATAAATAGCATAAACAAAGCACTAACCAGCCAAATGGGCCACTTTAATTTATAAAACATAAAATAGGTCAGCAGGATGGTGGTCATCATCATGGTAACGGTAATAAAGAAACCATAGGCAGCTTCCATCCTTGCCGACTCCTGAAACCAGAGAACGACGCCCACACAACCTGCGTAAAGCAGCCAGTTTACACTTGGGATATAGAGTTGACCTTTCTGTTCTGTTGGAAATTTGGTTCCCACTTTGGGCCAGAAATTCAGGTTGATTGCTTCTGAAACGAGGGTAAATGAGCCTGTAATCAATGCCTGACTGGCAATAACTGCAGCGCAAGTCGCAATGATGACACCTGGCAAAACAAACCAATCCGGCATCATGGCATAGAATGGATTGCGTCCTTCCAACTTTGTTTGTGTCAATAACCACGCACCTTGTCCAAAATAATTCAGCAAAAGGCAAATTTTTACGAAAATCCAGGAAATACGGATATTGGCCCTGCCACAATGACCCAAATCACTGTAGAGTGCTTCAGCCCCGGTGGTGCAAAGGAAAACAGCTCCAAGAATCCAGAAACCTTCCGGATATTCAACAAGTAAATCGTAAGCGTAAATTGGATTGATAGCTTTCAACACACCCCAACCTCCTGTGCCCACAATAATCGCAACTCCAAGCGCAGCAATGGTTCCAAACCAAATCATCATGATTGGCCCGAATGTTTTACCCACCAACTTTGTACCATAACGTTGGAAAATAAAGAGCATGGTCAGAATGGCAATTACAATAGGTACAACGGGTAGATTTTCATTGTAAATCATGAGTCCTTCTACCGCGGAAGAAACCGAAATCGGAGGAGTAATCATACCATCGCACAAAAGCGTTGCTGCCCCAATCATCGCGGGCCAAAACAACCACTTCCCTCTGCGCTGGATCAGGGCGTATAGCGAAAAAATACCACCCTCACCTTTGTTATCAGCCCTTAGGGTTAGAAGAATATACTTGAATGTGGTTTGAATGCTGAGCGTCCAGAAGATGCAGGAAATTCCACCCAAAACGAGCTTTTCCGAAATATCACGTTTGTCCACAATGGCCTTCATTACGTACAGAGGTGATGTACCGATATCACCGTAAATAATTCCTAAAGTGACCAATAAACCAGCTACAGTTAACTTATGACCGTGAGATGACATGATGAAAAATTTTACAAACGGGGCCGAATGTAAAGTCCTTCACATGTGAATTATCCTCTCAGGCCACAATATATTTTTAGAGAATAATTCACACAAAGCTGGCGTATTTTTGCCACATGAGCACGGGGGAAATTGTCCTGATTTTGGTTATTTATCTGATGTTTTTCGGCGCCAAGGGCATTCCTTCGCTGGCCCAAACCATGGGCAAGGCTGTGCATCAGTTTCGAAATGCCGCCCGGGATGTTCAAACCGAGATCTTGCAAAGTGCGGATGAAATGAGGAAAGAAGCCCAACAAATCAGGCTCGATCAGCTCAATATTGACGAACCAACGCTCGCCAACGAAAACAAAATTCATCAGCCCGCATTGCCACCTCCGCCCAAAGATCCGGCAGTTGAAGAAGGTACGGCGTGATGACTTCGGTAGCTACCCGTATTCTTGAGGAAGGTGATGAAGCCGTTTATTATTTGCCTTCGTACTTCGACAAATCGCTTTTCGACAGACTGAAACATGAAATCGACTGGAATCAGCGACAGATAACCCTGTTTGGCAAAACGCACAATGAGCCCAGACTTACAGCCTGGTTTGGACCGGAATACGCTTATTCCGGAGTGAAACAAATCGAAAAATCCTTTCCTAAATTCATCGATCAAATGCGCAAAACACTTTGCAGCGAATTCGACTTTCCATTCAACGCCGCTTTATTGAATTATTACCGCAATGGGCAAGACTACATGGGATGGCATCGCGACAACGAAAAAAGCATGGATCAGCAGTGCATTGCTTCGGTCAGTTTTGGTGAAGCGAGAAAGTTTTCTATCCGAAATATTCACACCAAAGAAAGAACAGACATTCTTCTCGAAGATGGTTCACTCCTGTTGATGCAAAACCTTCAAACAAACTGGCAACATTGCCTGCCTAAAATCGCCAGGGTTGAATCAGAAAGGATAAACCTGACCTTTCGGCATATCCTGGTTTAAAAGGACCACAGATATTTTACCGCACCACCACCTTCACAGTAGAATAAGCATTTCCATCAGTGACCGAAACGGTGTACAATCCTGCAGGAAGATCAGCCGTTGATAGATCAAAAGAATCATTGGTGAGTTTGCGCATCACCATTTCATCCAGCACCAATTTTCCGGCACTGTTGTGCATACGTATGTGCACATTGCGATCAAATCCCCTGATCTGAATTGCGCAATGATCATCTGCTGGATTTGGAACTGCACGAAGTGATGATTCTATGTTGTAAGCACTTTCTTCCACACTTACAATGTTGGTATTCCACTGAAAATAGTGTTTGATCTCCTTTCCAAAATCCGCTTCGAAATTGATAAAATCAGCGCCGCTCACCTTATCTAATTTGCAGTTTCCATTGCCGTCATCATTGGCGAAAAACGATAAGCCATCTTCTTCGCTATCGGTAACATGAAACATATAACAGCCGGAATTCAATTGTAGTGTATCACGATACGTTGTATTGGCTTCAGCAAAATCATCTCGCGCATAAACCACATTGCCGTTGATGTCGTAAAGGGTATAAGCACTATGCCAATAGGCATCGTTTGTTTTAAGCTGAATGATCAAACGGTTGTCATCCAGATCTGCATATTGGTATTGCGGAGGGCGAGTAAAGAAAGACGACGCACTATTGTTGGATGTGTTTTCGTCTGCACCATCTGCACTTAATCCAAGTTCCAGCGTGAATTTCAAAACAGCCTCATCATCGCCAAACCAAATCGAATTGTCAGAGTATGTAAGCTCCACTTCTTCGCTCTGCATAAACCCAAGATTGCCGGTCCAGTGAAACGTACCCATCTCGCCGCCTTCAATACCATAATAGATATTGAGATCTGTAAGTGGCTGTGCTCCCTTATTGCGCAAAATGAAACGTGGATTATCGCACATCGGATTCCAGCGGCTGTGAATTTTCCAATCACTTGGTGCCGTGATCATATCAATTTCCGGATCGTGTTGATGTAAGATCGGGCCGTATCCAATCAGTGTTCCAAAGAACACATAATTGCCATAAGGGTCTTGTGTAATATCGTAGTCAACGGTAAAACTTTCACCATCTTGAACATGCGGCGTAAGCTCAAATTCCTTCATTGCAGAATTCATTCCCGGGCACCATCCCGCGCGATCATAGATCCAGGTTCCTCCCTGCGGATAAAGCGGATTGTCTGCACATTCCTGCAAAATTTCCCATTGCCATTGCTGTTGTCCATTGACATCCACCGATTGTATGTTGTTGCAAAATTCACCACAGTTGTTGTTGTCGTTTCCAAAACCGTGACCCGTATTCGTAGTAATGAGTTTCCATCCTTCTTCACCTGGCAGTTTGTCGATGGTTTTATCTACAACGACTGCATCGAAATTGTTCAGTCCAAGATTGGTATCCCATACCCTTTCTACTCTTTCTACCTCACGCGCTTTTGGGCCTTCAATAAAAAGAAATTTCATATCGAGAAGTTCCTGCCAATTGCCCGATTCCAATTCAACAGAATCTCTTAGCAACGGCTCCCAATCGGTAACGTCTGTAACCCACGTCCATCCGCCATCACCTAAATCCAATTGAATACCGTACATGGTGATAAACCGATTGAGCTCATATCGGTTGATGATTTCGAAAGGCGCCTGGTAGTATTCGATATCTGTATTGTTAATCGTGTATTCAGCAGGCAAGGCAATCTCATTGATTGTATCGCCCTCAGGAGTGATGGTAATGCTGTTTCCTTCATACCAATCATAATCTACAGACAATGGAAGAGGTTGATAGTCGTCTATGCTATACTGTACTATTGAAACGGGAGGAAGAATCTCAATCCATTCATGCTGCATCTCTGCCTGAGTTGTAACATATTCACCCGAAATAAATCGTGTTTGTGGTTTGAAAAAATCACCACCTGTATTTCTCCAAAGGACATCACCTGTGTACTCCACTCTTGCCGCATTGCCATGTATCCAGGCATTGTTGCCATTGCCGCTTGCATCCAATACCTGCTCTCCATCCTGCTCGTTGAATTTGTAATACACCTGCAGATTGCTCCAATTGGGATGTGATTCATCGAGGTCTCTGTTCATCCATTGAGCAATAGTTGCTTCATCGAGTTCGATGTTAAACACGGCGAATTCATCGACGTTGCCCCGATAAAAATTGTTCCAGGTAGTGGCACCACCCAAGCTGAATTCAACGATACCTTCCATGATATTATCGAGGTTGGCACCCGAATGCCATAACACGCCGTTCTTATACATTTTCATGCTGCCGGTCGTGGTATTTTTTGTGAAGCACCAATGGTTCCACTTTCCTTCATATTCCGAAACGGATGCGGCCTTGTCTATCCTATCATATCCACCAACACTGCCAGCATCCCAATAAATTCGTCCATTGCTCCAGGGCAAATGCACATTGAGAACACGTTGATTTTGTGCTCCGCGGCCTTCGAACAAGGTTCCGTCCTGGGGTTGAAAATCGGGATCACCATAATTCCACATCACGATACTAATTTCCTCATTGATATTTTGAAATGCCGCAGCTGGTACTTTCACTTCATCATTCCAATCCATACGCAGGTATTTATCTCCGCCGATGCCTGCACTCATGCACGGATAGGTATATTCGATAGAAGAGCAAAGCGGTGTATTGACGTTTTCCTGAGAATTGGTGTAGCTGATATCCAGGAGAATGGAAGAGGTGCCATCCCAGATAAATGTATTCTCCAGCACAAATTCCTGCCAGCCATTGCCGTCTGCGCTTACATCGTTTGAATATACTTCTGTGAAAGCTGTTTCCGTTATTGCATTCAGTTCGGTTAGTGCAGAGGACGCCAAACGTATTTTCATAAATTGAAAGTCTGCAGAAACGCCCGAAAAATTGAACGCAAGTTTGCGGATTTCTGTTCCGGTAATAAGTCCATCTGCCAGCAATTCATCCGGGCGATAGAGGTATTGGGTTCTTTGTCTTTGATTAGTAGTAAGAGGTCCCGCAATAAGAATTGGTGTTCCGCTCGTTTCCACAACTGTTTCCGAAATGGTTTGGTCTACTACCAAATAATCCTGGATGTATTGATGTGTTACTTCTGTTGGTTGTGAAGTAAGAGATGCCGCATCAAAATCGCTGTTGTTGATGAGGTACGTTGGATGTGATACCAGATTGCTATCGAGTAGTCCTGTATGCTGAAAAATATAGGTATACGTGAGATAATCCCATTCTCCACAAGGGAAACCGAGATTTCCTGCAGTGCCGTCTTCAAAACACTTGAGATTGTAATAGAGCAGAATTTTTTGATAATCCACTCCATTATCGGCAGCGGGAAATTCAAACCAACGGCGACCCGGGCTGTCGTATGCTGTATTTGGATTGTTTTGCGCTTCGTGGGTAAACGTTTGAACAACGGTTGTGTCGCCGGGATTTGCACAAATCTGAATGCAAGCTAAACAATAAATAAAAGTCAATAAGGATAGACGCATAGTTAGAAATTCTATAAGAGGCAATGATAACAAAATTGATGCTTCACGAAAAAACACAAATCACCTAAACTTTGAAAACCACCCAAAGCCATTCGGTATGCGACCAATGCACTTTCAACACATTAACTTGCGCCTCTACATTATTTTAAATTTCAATGCGCCCGATCGCTTTTTTACTCTTGTTAGCATGCGGCCTGAAGGTTTCAGCCCAACGCGACAGCCTGTGGGCACTGATCAGATCAGGCAATGAAGATACGACCGCTGTGTTGCATTACCTCGATCTTGGAATGGAATATGAATTAAGTCAGCCAGATTCTGCCATCATTATTTACACGATGGCACGCGATTTAAGTGAAAAACTCAATTATCCCATGGGCTATTGCAAATATGCCAATGCTGTTGCATATCCACTCGAGCTCTTTGGCCGCTTAGACGAAAAAGACAGCATTCTTTGGCGCTCAGTAGATATCTGTCAGAAAATGGGATACCGCAGGGAATTGGCACGCAAATACCATTCTCTGGGAATTAGCGACCAGATGAGGAGGAACTATACCGCGAGTGCGGATCTTTACCTCAAAGGCATGACCATTGTGGAGGAGTTAAAAGACACGGCCATGCTCACTGCATTTTACAACAATCTGGGTTCGGTTTTCAAAGGTCTTGGTCAGAATGAAAAAGCCTACCAGTATATTGACAAAGCGTTGAGTATACATCGCGCACGGGGGCGTAAAAGCGGCATAGCAACTGCGCAAATCAATCTCGGAATACTCGATATTCGATCCAAAAATTACGAAAAAGCGCTGGAACGATACCACGAGGCACTTCAAATCTCGAATGAATTAAATGATATCGAAGGAATCATCATTTGCCATGTGAATATGGCTGATATTTACCTGGGGCAAAAAGAAATCGATGCAGCACTTGCTTCCATTGCAGTGAGCGATAGCCTTTCGAAGATCCTGGAATCTCCCCGATATATTATGTTGACCCTGCAGGCAAAAGCCAGCGCTCTAAAACTCAAAGGAGATAACACAGGAAGTATCGATGCTCTTTTAAAGACAGAAGTGCTTGCCAAAGAGCTGGATGAAAAAGAAAGGCTCAGTGCGATATACTTCGACTTATCCGAAAACTATGAAAACACCGGTGAATTTGACAAAGCACTTCTCAATTATAAACTATTTCACGCATACGCAGATTCGGTTGCCGGTGAAGGTGTAGAAAACAACATCAACGAGCTTGAACTCAAATTCAAGACAGCGCAAAAAGAACGGGAACTTCTGGCGAAAGATCTGGAGATCGAAAAACAAAGTGCAGCCAATAAACTTCGTGGTGCATTGCTCATCATAACTGTTGTTTTGTTGCTCGCTTTAGTTCTCTTTTTTATCCAGAGGCAACGCATCAACAATCAAAAATTGCTCAACGTTGAAAGAGCCTCCCAACTGGAAACATTGCAATCGCGGGAGAAAGAACGCACACGCATTGCAGCCGATATGCACGATGACCTTGGAAGCGGTCTTACCAGCATCAAATTACTCAGTGAGATAGCACTCAGAAATGCGAAAGCCGGAGAAGAGCATAAAGAACTCTCCAGAATTTCTGAAAAATCGAATGAACTCGTCCATAAAATGAGTGAGATAATCTGGGCCATGAATCCAGATCACGACACCCTTGCGAATCTGGTCGCATATATCCGATCATATGCAGCGCGCTTTTTAGACGAGGCTCAATTCACTTTTAGTTTTGATGAGAAACTCCAAAATCCGGAAAAACAGATCAGCGGAGAATTCAGAAGAAATGTCTTTTTGATTATCAAAGAAGCACTTAACAACGCCGTAAAATATTCTCAGGGAAATGCCGTGCATATTTTGCTGAATGCCGATGGTGAAGGAATGCAGATCGAAATAAGAGACAATGGAACGGGCATCTCTTCCGACAAAATACGCATAGGATCGCAAGGCATCACAGGCATGCAAAAAAGAGCCATCTCCCTTGGAGGCCAAGTTTCAATCATTCAAGATGATGGCACTACAATTCGCCTGCAGGTTCCCATAAAGTATACCTAAAGGTATAGTGTCCGCAAGCCAGCTATTTCTTTTCTTTGTGCATGTATGGACGAAACAATCCGCGTTGGACTCATAGAAGACACGACCGACATTCGGGAAATGTGGCAGATTCTGATCAACAGTTCGGAGGGATTTTCGTGCGACCATGCCTATGGAACAGCAGAGGCTGCAATCAACGACCCTTCAAGCAAAGAAGTTCAGGTTTTTCTGGTGGATGTCGACTTGCCCGGTATAAGTGGCATTGATTTTATTTCTCAATTCAAACCTGCGCATCCCAAAGTACAGTTCATTGTTTGTACTGTCTATGAAGACGACAAAAAAATATTTGACGCCCTCACAGCAGGAGCTACCGGATATTTGCTAAAGAGCACTTCACCTTCGCGACTGGTCGAAAGTATTACGGAAGTATTTCATGGCGGATCACCCATGAGTTTGAGCGTTGCCCGCAGGGTTGTGCAGTATTTCAGTCAGCCAAAATTTTCGCAGGAAGCCGAAGTGCTTACCAAACGAGAACGCGAAATACTTGAGCTTTTGTCGCAGGGATTGCTGTACAAAGAAATCGCCGCCAAACTCGGGTTGAGCAAAGGCACAGTGCATATCCACATCCACAATATCTATGAAAAGCTTCAGGTCGATAATCGCACTGAAGCGTTGAACAAAGCTTTCCGGCACTAAACTAAAACTGTTGTATACTCTGAATGCGTATTGCGTTCTAAGGATTGGGGTCTTCGCAAGGAGACCCTGATTTTTTGATATAATTCAGTAACATTGCAGAAACATAACGTCGTTCATTCCCATACAAATGTTTAGACAAAAACACAGTAGACTATTTACAAAGCTGGTATATATTTTAATCCCCATCCTTCCTTTGGGTCTAAAGGCCCAGATGGCATTTCCAGACTATACAGCTCCCTATCTGCAAAACGAGGTTACAACCATCCATGTCAACCTTTCACCGGACAGTGTGCTAGCCATGATTTTGAATCAAAGTGATTCCCATTTTTATCAGGCACAATTCATTTACGAATCTTCTTCAACGCTTGATACATTAGAAAATGTTGGTATTAGTTTACGTGGTAATACCAGCTTAATTGCTTTAAAAAAATCATTCAAAGTATCGTTTAATGAATTCGACAATGGCGGTTCGTGGCAGGACGTAGAACAATTGAATCTCGTAGCACAGCAAAATGATCCATCCTTGTTGCGAAGTGCGTTGTGCCATAGTATGTACCGATTTATGGATGTGGCTGCACCCAGAACATCTTATACCAAATTGTACCTGAATAACGAATACTTTGGTCTGTATCTCAATCAGGAACACATCGATGAAGAATTTGCTAAAAAATATTTTGATGATCAGGGAGATGGAAACCTCTACAAATGCACTTACCCGGCCGATCTGAATTATATCAGCAATGATCCCGATGACTACAAATTCGCAAACTGGGGCACACGCCATTATGATCTAAAGACCAACGAATGGCTGGATGACTATTCTGATCTCGCACATTTTATCGATGTACTCAACAATACAGATTTGGCATCACTGGAATGCGAATTGCCCGAAATTCTTGACGTAGATGGCTATCTGCGTGCTGCAGCTGTAGAGGTGCTTTTAGGACATTGGGACTCCTACATTTATAACATGAACAATTATTATCTCTATCACAATCAGCTCACAGGTCAGTTTGAATTTATTCCGTATGACATGGACAATACCCTGGGCATTGACTGGGTGGGACAAGATTGGACTGATCGTAGTATTTATTATTTCGCGCAGTTTAGTGATGCGAGGCCACTTTACAAAAGACTGCTGCAAGTAGAAAGTTATCGCGACCGGTTTTCTTTTTATATCGACTATCTTATTGAAAATTATTTCAATGAAGATGGCATCATAGCGCAGGCCAATGCATGGCAAGATTTGATCGAACCCGCTGCACTGGAGGATACCTATCGCACCCTTGATTATGGTTTCGACAACGATGCCTTTTTAAATGCCATTGATGAAGCCTGGGGAGATTCACACGTTGATTTTGGCTTATCCGATTATGTGACTTTTCGCGCCGACAATGCGTTGCTCGAACTCGATGATTATGCCACTCCACAACCCATCGTTTCCTGGATAACCCAGCCTGTGAC
>JBJXFC010000271.1:0-10500 GCA_046153915.1 Flavobacteriales bacterium | reverse complement strand
CAAATTCACTGCTTATTGCTGCCGAATATTATTTTGATGTAGACCCGGGTATTGGCAGCGCAACGCCATTGTCTATTCCAAATGCATTTCAGGTTAATGAAGATTTTGACATCACCTTGCCCGCTTTATCGGATGGAATGCACATCATGTATGTCCGGGTTCAAAATGAGCAGGAAATTTGGAGCGAAATTGCAGAGGATACACTCTATATCTGTGATATAACTATGCCAACTGTTGTTTCTACGGGCAACAATTGCACGGGCGGAACAGTAACTCTGAATGCGGGCATCGGTTATGATGCTTACAATTGGAGCACAGGTTCTAACCAACAAACGACTACCGTAACACAAAGTGGTATTTATACCGTAACTGTTTTTTCTGGAGCTTGCTCCGTGACTATAAGCGACACGATTGATTTTGTTGAAATCCAGACACCACAAATAACAGTGGGTGGAAGTTTGTGCGAAGGAACAACGGCAACTCTGGACGCCGGAAGTGGTTACGATACGTATCAATGGAGCACCAGTGGGAATGGTCAAACCACCAGTATCACCGAGGGAGGAACATATTCTGTCATAGTCACCATTGATGGTTGTATTGCATCTGCAAGCGAAGAGATTGATTTTATTCCAACGCCAGCTCCTGCAATCGAAATTGTGGGCTCACTGTGCACTGGAAATATCATAACACTTGACGCAGGATCCGGCTATTCTTCTTACAGTTGGAATGGAGGTGCACAGACACAGAACATTCCTGTCAATCAAAATGGGACGTATTCGGTTATCGTTTATGTTGGTGATTGTTTTGGAAGTGATTCACAAAATGTGACATTCATTAGTCTTCCTGTGCCGGACATCAATCAAAATGTAAATGTCCTCACATGCGATGAGACAGGTTATTCCTATCAATGGTATTTCGAGGGTGTGGCAATCGATGGCGCAACTTCCATTTCATACAATGCCACCCAATCTGGCACATACAGTGTGATGATTTTGGATGGAGATTGTTCGGAGGAATCGGATGACCTCGAATTTATCTACAACGGAATTGAAGAAGCGGAGTTCACATTTAATTTGTATCCCAATCCAACAAATGAGGCCATTGTCATTGAGGTAAATGGAGTTTTGGAATATACGATCTCCGATGAAACAGGTCGTCAAATTACTATTGGAACAGCCCGTAATAAAACAATTATTCCAACGGGATCCCTGGCCAGTGGCGTATACCTGATAAAACTAGGTGAGGTCAATAAACGATTTGTTGTGCAGCATTAGTAGCAAAATTTGTTACACTAAAAATCCCAGTCGTTTGCCGGGATTTTTAATTTCTATGGGATAAATTTTATCCTTTGTGCGCGTGTTCGTTGTTGGGATTGAGGGCACCATATCCTAGCGGGCTTTTTACACCATGTGGTTGTGCGGACTGCAATTGTTTGGTGGTCACTTTTTTCAGAGCGCGCAAGCTTTCATAATGATTGGCAGAGATAACTGAACTGCTTGCGATATGAGCCGGGCCTTCGATTGTCCAATCGCTCGTTTGTTTTTTATCGTAGCGACATGAATTGCAAATCCACGCTGCTTTTCCGTCTTCGAGATTTTGTACTTCGCCATATGCATCCCGACGTACTGTTACACGAAGCACATCATCGCCTTTGTACCACAAACGCACCTTACCACAGCATTTATCGCAGTCTCGGTGGGCGTCTACCGGTTTGGTATACCACACACGTGATTTAAAGCGGAAAGTTTTATCGGTAAGGGCACCCACAGGACAAACGTCAATCACATTTCCGGAGAAATCGTTTTCAATTACGTTTTCGATGTAAGTGGAAATCTCGGAAACATCACCGCGGTTGATAACACCGTGCACACGACCATCTGTAAGTTGATCGGCTACTTTTACACAACGGTAACAAAGTATACATCGGTTCATGTGCAATTGCACTTTGGTGCCAATATCTTTGCGTTCGAATTCGCGGCGAGGGAATTCATAACGAGTACCTTCTTTACCGTTTTCGTATGCGAGGTTTTGCAAATCACACTCGCCAGCCTGATCGCATACCGGGCAATCCAGCGGATGATTGAGGAGCAGGAATTCCACAACACCTGCGCGCGCCTCCAGCAAATCCGGAGCAGTGATGTTTTGCACTTCCATGCCATCCATCACCGTTGTGCGGCAAGATGCTACTGGCTTTGGCATGGGGCGCGGATCTTTTTCGCTGCCTTTGGTTACCTTCACAATACACGTGCGGCAATATCCGCCACTGGTTTTTAATTTGGAATAATAGCACATGGCAGGCGGAACAATTTCGCCACCGATCATGCGTGCTGCATTGAGGATGGTGGTGCCATCTGGCACTTCTGCTGTAATTCCGTCGATTGTAACTTTAGCCATTTGGTTATATTTCGTTTTTTGGGTTCAATTTCGAATAAGATTCATTCCTGTGATTTATAAACTCTTTCTCTCATGCAGCGAAGAGAAGTTTTTTTGTTCGATTCACACGTTCGATAAAAAATCTGTTTTTCATAAACCGTATTGTCACTAAATCAATAGTTCTATTAAAAACATTTTCCAACTCTTCTATGAAATGAAAATAGTTTTCTCCATACTCTTCTAAACTCATTTCGGAGAATTCGACAAGAAGATCAATATCACTCTTATCACTGAATTTTTTGTCATCAAGCACAGAACCAAAAGCGTACAATTCTTTTACTTTGTGTTTTAGACACAGCGATGAAATGGTTTCTTTATTTTTTTCAAGAATGGTCATTCGTTGCCTGTAATAATAGGCTTCACTTTTTTGTGCAGTGGAAGTGTAAATCCAAACATGCCATTTCTCTGAGCAAAAAAGAAATGCTGGGCTGCCCGGTCGTCAATACTTGCTTTTCTTGTAACGATATCGGGCATATTGATAAAACCGGTTTTGTATTCAAAACGAATAAAAAAGTGTCTCCAGAAAACGAACTCCATTCCGACTTTTGCGCTAAGTCCATAGCCTGCAAGATGAAATTCATCGTTGCGCGGATACTTCATCAATGTCACATTGCTTTTGGGTAGCAATGCTCCCAATCCAGCTCCGCCATAAGCTTTCAGTAGAAATTTATGGCTGGAGAAAATTCCCTGATGATACTCAAGTTCAGCGTTGATATAATTTAATCCATCGGTGTGTTCGAACCGTAGAAAGTTTTCTTTAAGTACTATTTGATTACCAGAAATAATCGAATTGTAGGAAGTGTCTCCAATTTCTCCTTCGAATTCCACGGTCTGATTTTGTGTCATCACATACTTCATGTGATCTACTCCTCCGGTAATCGCAAAATGATTGTTGAGAAAATAACCCACGCGCAAATTTGTTTGCGGAATGGTCATAGTCTTTAAACCAAAATAGGTTTCGGCTTTAAAAGCCGTCTGGCGATCTTTTGCTTTTACATCGAGCAAAGTAAAATCGTAGCCATCACCGGTAAAGTGAATATCACTATTCGTAAAGGATGCGCGATTCCAGCCCCAGCCTAAAAATAATTCATCTTTGTGGTTTTCCGTTTTAAACCAGGAGTGTTGTGCCTGGGTAGAAAGGGAAATTACCATTCCGACAAATATTCCTATGAACGCAAATTTCTTCACAATGATCAGGCTTCAACAAGGTTATTTAGTCGGTAATAGTGTTTCACATCGCGTATAGAAGACGGACGCTCCACATAGTCGAGGAATTCTTTTTTGAAATGGCGAATGGCACTTGCCACAGGCCATGCAGCAGCATCGCCCAACGGGCAAATGGTTTTTCCTTCTATTTTACTTTGAATATCCCATAGCAATTCTACATCGGACGCATTGCCATGTCCATCCAGGATTTTGTGCAGAATTTTTTCCATCCAGCCTGTTCCTTCGCGGCAAGGAGAGCATTGTCCGCAACTTTCGTGGTGGTAGAATCGTGTGAAGTTCCAAAGATTTTTAACGATGCTGGTGTCTTCATCCATGGCTATAAAGCCGCCGGAGCCAAGCATTGTACCCGTTGCAAATCCACCATCGGCAAGGCTTTCGTAACTCATCAGACGCGGTTCGCCAGCAGCGGTTTTTAGAATCAATTCGGCTGGAAGAATCGGAACAGAAGAACCTCCGGCAACAACAGCTTTTAGTTTTTTTCCGTTGCGAATTCCTCCACAATATTCATCTGAGTAAATAAATTCTTCAACAGGAACACCGAGTTCAATTTCATACACACCGGGTTTGTTGAGGTGTCCGGATGCAGAAATCAATTTGGTACCAGTGCTTTTTCCTACGCCAATTTTGGCATATTCGGCACCGCCCATGTTGATAATTGGAACAACTGCAGCAATGGTTTCCACATTATTTACTACCGTTGGACATCCATAAAGTCCGGCAACTGCAGGGAAGGGAGGCTTGATGCGGGGGTTGCCACGTTTACCTTCCAATGATTCCAACAATGCTGTTTCTTCACCACAGATATAGGCACCTGCTCCAACCTGCACATAGCAGTCGTGATCAAATCCGGAGTTTAAAATGTTCTTGCCAAGCAATCCCGCTTCGTAGGCTTCATTGATTGCGTTTTCAAGAATGCGCGCAACATAGTAGTATTCACCGCGGATGTAGATGAATGATTTTTTTGCACCAAGCGCAAAACTGGAAGCAATCATTCCTTCGATGAGAATGTGTGGAATGCGCTCCATGAGATAACGGTCTTTGAAAGTACCGGGCTCAGATTCGTCGGCATTGCACACGAGATATCTCGCAACACCTTCGGGCTTCGCAAGGAAACTCCATTTCATTCCTGTCGGAAATCCTGCACCACCGCGACCGCGCAATCCACTTGTCTTGACTTCTTCGACAAGTTGTTCGGGCGTCATTTCTTTCAGAGCTTTTTCCAAAGCGCTGTATCCGCCGTGTTGACGGTAAACGCGCAGTGTACTGATGCCTGGTACGTTATCGTGTTCTAATAAAATTTTCTTTCCCATGTAGTAGCTACATCACGTGTTTTTATTTGGGTCAATCTGAATGTTATCAGAGTTGAATCATATCGTCTTTGGTGTAAACGCGACGCCTGTCTTGCGTTTTCATTGTATCAAGTAATCTGTCAACTTTCTCCAGTGTGAGATTTTCGTAGAAGTCACCACCGCATTGTAGCATGGGCGCAGTGCCACAAGAACCAAGGCATTCAACTGTTTTCAAAGTGAACATGCCATCAGCAGTTGTTTCTCCAGCTTTGATGTGCAATTTTTTCTCGATGTGGCGCACAACATCTTCGGCGCCGAGCAACCAGCAAGAGGATGTGCGGCATACTTCGATCACACATTTCCCCACCGGATTGAGGTTAAACATCGAATAAAACGACGCGGTTTCATAGGCTTCGATGGATTGAATCTGAAGCAGTGAGGCAACATAATCCATGGCCGCAGGACTTAACCAGCCATCAAATTCGGCCTGTGCAAGATGCAAAAGTGGAATAAGTGCACTCTTTTGTTTGCCTTCGGGATAACGCTTGATAATGCGTTGTGCCTCGGCCATGGTTTCATCTGAAAATTTCAATTCGCTCATATACTTGGTTACCGGATTTTTCCGGCATCAAAAAATCATTCCTGGTTTATGCGTCTAACTCACCTGCAATCACGTTCATGCTGCTCATGGTAAGAATGGCATCGCTCAAAGGTCCATTGGTAATCATTTCGGGATAAGCCTGGTAATAGATAAAGCAAGGTCTTCTCATATGAAGACGATAAGGTGTTCTTCCGCCATCGCTGATGAGATAGTATCCAAGTTCTCCATTTCCACCTTCTACAGCATGATACACTTCGCCTTTTGGAACATCTGTTTCACCCATCACAATTTTGAAGTGATAGATGAGCGCTTCCATTTTGCTGTATACATCTTCTTTCTCTGGTAGATAAAATTCAGGGACATCGGCATGGATTTTTCCATCGGGCAAGTTTTTAATCGCCTGCTCGATGATGCGCATGCTTTGCCACATCTCTTCCATTCTCACCATGTAACGATCGTATGTATCGCCATTGGTGCCTACCGGAATATCAAATTCAAAATCCTGGTAAGAAGAATAAGGATTCATAACACGTACATCGTAATCGACACCGGCAGCGCGCAGGTTTGGTCCGGTGAAACTAAACTCCAGGGCACGCTCTGCGCTTATCGGACCTGCTTTCATGGTGCGTTCCATGAAGATGCGGTTACGAGTAACCAACGCATCAAATTCTTTCAGGCCTTTCGGGAAATTTTTCATAAAGTCGTGCAGTTTGCTCCACGCTTTGTCCGAAAAATCACGCTCCATTCCGCCGATGCGACCGATATTTGTAGTGAGACGAGCACCGCATATTTCTTCAAAAATTTCGTAAATTTTTTCTCTCCATTGAAAGAGATACAAGAAGCCTGTCATCGCTCCGGTGTCTACGGCAATTACGGTATCACAAACGATGTGATCTGCAATGCGTGAAAGTTCCATGATGATAACGCGCAGGTATTGAGCGCGTTTCGGAACTTCACAGCCAATGAGTTTTTCGACCGTCATGTGCCAACCCATGTTGTTGATAGGGGAGGAGCAGTAGTTGAGGCGATCCGTGATGGGGGTGATCTGATTGTACGGACGTCGTTCGGCAAGTTTTTCGAATGCGCGATGGATGTAGCCAATGGTAGGTTGTGCATCGCGAATGATTTCGCCATCCATTTTCAGGACGTTCTGAAAAATGCCATGTGTAGCAGGATGAGTAGGGCCGAGGTTAAGAATACTGTAATCCTTTTGCTCAGTTACTTCTGTCGCAACCGCTAGTGTTTGTCCAATATTTTGAGGTACGTTGCTCATGTAATTCGTTCGTTGAATCGTGGTTTAACGACCAAAGTATTTGTCTTGTTTATCATCTCTGGTGCCATCCTCGAGAGCGTATTCTTTGCGCATAGGATGGTAATCCATCTCGTCCATGTTGAGAATACGGCGCAGATCGGGATGACCTTTGAATTTGAATCCGTAAAAATCGAAAGCTTCGCGTTCCATCCAATTGGCAGCAGCCCACAAATCGGTTGCAGTTGGCAATTCAAGATCCTTTTTGGCCATAAAGGTTTTGATGCGAATGCGAAGATTTTTCTCCATGTTGTGCAACTGGTACATCATCATGAATTCTTTTTCTTCCTGCTCTGGAAAATGCGCTCCGCAGAGTGTAGTCAGAAAAGTAAAGCCAAGATCTTTTTCTGTTTTCAAAAAGGCTAGCACTTCGTGAATGGCCGATTTGGCTACGATAAAAACTGGGAAATCATAGTCAATTTGTGATTTCAGCAATGAGTCTCCAAACTTGGCAGACAACGCTGCATACACCTTGTCGTGAAGGTCTATTATGGTTTGCGATGCTTGCGGATGTTGTGAATTGTGCATGGTTGAGATGGAAGCGTTCTAAAATTATTCTAATCCGTATTGTTCAAGCATGGCTTTGTATTGCGGACTGGTGCGGCGATTTCCGCCTTCTTTTTTGGCAAGTTCCTGAATTTTCATCACACCATCCAGCACTTGCTCGGGACGAGGCGGACAGCCAGGAATGTAAACATCAACCGGAATAATACGATCGATACCCTGTAGTACAGAATATGTATCGAAAATTCCTCCGGTACTTGCACAAGCTCCCATGCTGAGAACCCATTTTGGTTCGGCCATTTGTTCGTAGACCTGACGCAGAATCGGCGCCATTTTTTTGGAAATGGTTCCCATTACCATCAGCAAATCGGCCTGACGTGGCGAGAAACTAAGACGCTCCATACCAAAACGGCTGAGGTCGTAGTGAGAAGCCATGGTGGCCATAAATTCGATTCCACAGCACGATGTAGCGAATGGCAATGGCCAAAGAGAATTTGCTCTTGCAAGACCCACAACACTATCGAGTTTGGTGGCAAAAAATCCTGCACCTTCAACGCCTGGTGGCTGGTGCTCGGGTTTGATATCTATTTCTGTGCTCATAATTGATTCACTTGTAATGATGGTTGTAAGAAACAAACAGGAAAGTCAGGTCACATGTTCGTTATTCCCACTTGAGAGCTCCTCTTTTGATGATGTAGACCAATCCAACAATCATCAAGGCCATGAAGGTGAACATTTCAATCAGTCCGAAAAGGCCGAGTTCTCTGAAATTTACCGCCCACGGATACATAAAGATCACTTCTACATCAAACAAAACAAATAGGATGGCTACAAGGAAATATTTGATGGAGAATGGAGTGCGCGCATTGCCCTGCACCTCGATACCACATTCGAATGTGTCGTCTTTCACTTTGGTTTTGCGGCGCGGACCAAGTTTGTGCGTAGCAACCATGGTGGTAACTACAAATCCGAGTGCAACAAAAGCGAGCACCACAATCGGGAAATACTGTTCAAAAAGTCCGGGGGTTTGTTCCATACAGGTTTTGATCTTAATGATCGCGGTAAAATTATACGGCTAACTGCGATTCCACCTATGAAATCTGTTTTTTTTTACCGGAAATACCAAGAGTTTTTAAGGATATCCAGAAACCCGCGCTTGGGATTTACGCTAAGACTGCTAACCAAAGGGTTTTGAGGTTTTTTATTTGCTGCTAGTCAGTATCTTATTCGTTTTTTCGATTAAGTCAAGAAATTCCTTTTTGTATTTGTCATTTTCGGTGATGACATTTGAGCTGGCCCAGGTTTTAATTTGAGCAAGATCAGCCGTGCCTTTGAATTTTGAGTCACGCAAAACCATTCCAAATGCGGCAACCGAACATGCCCAGGTGAGATTATCTGAACGTTTTGGGGACAATGAGCTAAGCAGAATTTGCCGTGAAATCAGCTCACTTGCATCGTTCATCGGTAATTTATAGCGTAATGAAACGGTCATTATTTCTCCGGACTGAAAAGCTGCAGTGGTCAACTCGGGTTGTTGGTATTTGAGATTTGATGAAGAATTTTGTCCGTTTGATGGAATGATTTCATAAAGTGCTGTTATTGTATGTCCTGCTCCAATTTCTCCTGCATCGATAGAATCATTTGTAAAATCCTGATTTTCCAGTACACGGTTTTCATATCCAATTAAGCGATAGGATTCTACATGTAAGGGATTGAATTCTACCTGTATTTTGACATCTTTTGCTATGGCGAACATCGTGCTTCGCAATCCTTGTACGAATACCTTGTGTGCTTCCTCGTATCGATCGAGATAATGGTAGAATCCATTGCCATTGTCAGCTAGTTTTTCCATTTTGTTGTCTTTGTAATTGCCTTCTCCAAAGCCGCATACAGTCAGGAAAATATCTGATTTTCTCTTTTCTTCAATCAAATGAACAAGATCCGATTCACTTGTTGTGCCCACATTAAAATCGCCGTCGGTGCAGAGAATGATCCTGTTATTGCCTCCAGTAATAAAATTTTCCTTAGCAATTTCATAGGCCTTTTGAATTCCGGAACTTCCTTGAGTCGAGCCGCCTGATTCCAGTCGATTAATTGCTTTGATAATGTTATCCTTTTCATTGCACGATGTCGATTTGAGTGCAACACCAGCATCTCCCGCATAGGTAACAAGCGCAACGCGGTCTTCCCCGCCGAGTGCGTTTGTTAGCATTTTTAAACCATCCTTGACTAGCGGAAGTTTGTTTTCATCCGACATGGAACCACTCACATCAATTAAAAAGACCAGATTTGAAGGAGGAAGATTGGTGGTAACTAAATCTTTCCCTTGCAACGCTATAGAAACTATTTGATGTTCAGGATTCCAAGGGCATACCGCAAGTTCTGTATTAACCGAAAAAGGCCTGCCATCGCGAGGTTGGGGATAGTTGTAGTCGAAATAGTTAATCAGTTCTTCCAGGCGGATGGCATCCTTGGGAGGCATTTGTTCCGAATTTAAATATCTGCGCATGTTCGAATAGGAAGCGTTATCCACATCGATACTGAAAGTTGAAAGTGGTTCGTCAATTGATTTAAGAAATTGATTTTCCTGAATTAGAGAATACTCTTCTGTATTGTGTTGAATTGAGTCTGAATCACTCAAGGTAGCATTCATTTTGATACTCTTTGTTCTTTCATTCGCATATGAAAAGGTACCATTTCCTTGTCCTGACCCCGACCCTGATCCAGTGCCACCTCCGAATTTTGCCCTGGACCGACGAACTTTTCCGCCTGAGTCCCAGCAGTAAGTAGCCCTTCGGCACTCTGTAAAAACGAGTGAAACTACAATAAGGATTAGAATGATTTTTCGCATTATTTCTGGTTTAGGATTGGATCGATGTGAACGAAAAACATTACGTAAAATTGTGAAAAAATAAAGCCCCGTCTCCGGAGCTTTAAACGAGTCTATTTTCTTTTGTCTGGCATCTTATGTCTAACGTCCAGACTTAGCGTTTCTCAAAGTCCGAGCAAAATCTCTTCCGCCGTTTTACCTCCAAACAACATTCGCTCAGGATTTTCCAGCATTTCCTTCACTTTTACAAGGAAACTCACACTTTCTTTTCCATCGATGATGCGGTGATCATAGCTGAGGGCCACAT
>JBJXFC010000263.1:0-7137 GCA_046153915.1 Flavobacteriales bacterium | reverse complement strand
AAAAACGATTGAATCAGGCAATTCAGTATAATCAACTCCCATTGTTGCTGATCCATTGTAAGAAAGATATGCAACAAAGCTATTGTCGCTGTCGAATGATTCCGGACGTGTAAAAATCAAATTGCCGGTACCGCAGTTTTCATAAAGCGAGTTTCCATCCGGACCACCCACTTCGAAATTTAGCTCAACCTGAACTACCAGATTGCTGGAGAATGAATCTCTTTCCAGGAAAATTCCGGAATCCAATCCAGAATCATTTGCATCACAAATGGCAAGTTTGATGTGATATGTTTGACCACATTGAACAATCCCGACAGCTGTTAGTACATCTGTGTATCCGTCGTACTGCATATAAAATGGATTCGTATAAATATCGTCATCCATGTTATTGAAGAAATCATTGTCTGATCCAAGTTGATTGTAATATTCGCAATTGGTGCAGGGACCGCCATTGCCCTGTCCATTGTTGATGGTATTGATGGCAACTCCTTGATTTGTCCCCGGCACCAGCGCAATGTTCTCTGCGTTGTTGCTAAATGGGCCGCTGATACCCGGACCACTTAGAAAAAATCCAAATACATCGTTGAATCCTGATCCAACATAGGTATCGTATTCTTCACTTCCCCACACATAGTTGAATCGAAGGGTATCTCCCAATGGAATAAAATCAAATTCGATTATCGCCCAGTCATTTACACTGTTACCGCCGTTGGCCTGCACCAGCGTTAACAAATCTGAGTCATTTCCCTGAAAAGTGCCAGTTCCTGGTAAGGTAGAACTCGTGCTGTTATTTGGTCCAATTGCACCCGTTACACTTCCGCTTGCCATCATAAACCCGGAACCAATTCCAAGATTGCAATCCACGCATTCGAAACCTCCTACTGCTGTGCTGCTCACATTGGCAGATCCACCATTGAAGGTGATATTCGAAACACTAACGTTCTGCCCAAGCAAAACATCCTGAACATATTGTTCAATGGTTAGAGCATTGTCAGCCGTTAATTGTGCTAATCCATTGGTAGTGAAGGCCAAAAAAGTCAAAACGGCCAGAAAATTCTGTTTCATAGGTTAGAAATACGATCTATTAGCAGGACGACTGCAAAATACGCCGCTTCGTTGCATGCGATGCTATCGTCAAAAGGCAAAAATACACGCTCACTGTTGACAATCTTGGATTCCAACTCCACTTTTTGACTTGGGTTCACATATGACCAAAAAAAAGCCCCGGAAAAACTCCGGGGCCTCTTAGAGCCTGTTTAAAATTCCATCAAATCCTTTTGTTGTGTGCCTTTTTAGTTGATACTTCGTTAAAAATTCATCAAATAGAAACTACTATTCTCAGAAATTTTGCCTTGTCTGAACTAAAAATTCATTTATAACAATTCAATTCATGAAATCTTAAACAGGCTCTGATATTGTTGGATTTTAACGAATAAGCGTAATGGTTCCTTTTTCTTTATAGCTATCACTGTCATATCCTTTCACGCGAACGATGTAACTATAAACACCGTCTTTGGCATAAAACTCGTCATTGTTACCTGTGTCACCCACCCATACATCTTTGGGGTTTGTGCTTGTAAACACTACTTCACCCCAACGATTAAAAATGCTGATTTCATATTCCAGCAATGAACTCGCCACTACAGCAAATACATCGTTTACACCATCGCCATTGGGGGTGAATGAATTCGGGATATAAATCAATGGAGGACCTACAATAGTATAGGTTGAATAACTTGTACAACCAATGTCGTTTGTTACATGCAGGGTAATTGTATAAGATCCCAAACCATCGAACTCATGCTCTACCGTTTGGAAAGCTGAAAAATCACCATCTCCAAAGTCCCAAACATACGTGCAAGGTGTTTCGCCGCATGAAACTCCGGGAGTAGCTTCAAACTCATAGAGATTTTCGGACAATTCAGTTACCAAAAACTCCGAACTTGCTGGTCTAACAGCTACTGTAACCTCAGTTGAAATACTTTCACCACAAATATCCTCCGCAACTACAGTATACATTGACGTCGTTATAGGATTAACACTTACTGTGCTGCCGGCCTGTTGGATATCTGTCCACAAGTATGTGAAGCCACCCTCACCACCATCGGCAAACGCAGCAAGATCCACAGCTTGCAGCGGGCAAATAACGGTATCGGGCCAGGCGGTAATTGTCAAAGGAATATCAGGAATAATAATGGTCACTTCATCACTTGCAGTCTCTCCACAAAAATCATCAACCATCACACTTACATCAACCGTGTTATTGGATTGAATGGTAAACGTCGATGTTGTTTCAGTTTGCAATTGACCTCCAACAAACCATTGGTATTGCACACCTCCGCTTCCTCCGGTTACTTCTGGCGTTAGCAGCGTATTGTCTATGCAAGACGCATTGATATCCTCTCCAAGTGTCACAAGAATTTCTGGGTTCACAATCGTTACTATCACCTCGTCCTCCACAGATGCACCGCAAGCATCGGTTACAAGCAATGAAACGACCGTTGAATTTTCTGTCATAAAGTTCAGAGTGGCTTGTGTTCCAAGCTGATTTCCGTTTTCTGACCAGAGGTATTCAAATCCACCGCTGCCGGCAGAAACTGTTGGGTCGAACAGGAATGGGGTTTGACAATTTCCTTCAACAGCATCAACCAACACCAGATCAATTGGCGGACTGTCGATTGTAATGGCGATATCTTCTGTTGCGTTTTGACCGCACTGGTCATTTACAATTACTGTAACCGTTCCAGGTGCATCTGCGGTACCCGTGTAGGTTTCTGTCCATTGATTCCAATCATACACTCCGTTCCATTGCCAGCTATACCAATACGGATTTACGCCGCCGCTTGCCACGGCTTCTATAGTAAAAGGTTGTCCGCAAGGTGCATTGATTGTTTCCGGAACATCCACTACAATAGGTGGCACATTCAATGTAATTAAGATACTATCTGTCGCGGTAAATCCGCATGCATCTTCTACTTCAACATAGACCATTCCGGCATTCCAGGAACTAACCCACAGCGTATTTTCCCAACCCCACAAATTGAATCCCTGGTCATCGACCCAGCTCCAGGTATATGGATTAAGTCCGCCGTTTGCGGTAGCAGTAATATTTTGTCCGAAGCCGTTGCATTCTACTTCAATCTCATCTCCCTGATCAATTGATACAAGTAATTCAGGTGTTTGAAGCACTTCTACAATAAATGTTGCATCATCACTTGGCAAGCCGCATGTATCGGAAACTGTTAGGAAATAAGTTGTAGTTCCTCCGGGTGTAACATCAATGGTAGAAGTTGTTTCATTTGTACTCCAGTCATATCCATAAACGGCATAACCTCCGGAAATAATCGGCTCCAGAGTTACAGTTTCACCTGAACAAATTTCAACATTGTAACCATCCACCACAAGTGGATCTGCCACGTCGCTGATGAAAAAATCAAATTCTGAAGAGACCATTTGTTCGCCACAATCGGCCATATTTTCAATTTCCATATGAACGGTTTCCGTTCCTTCCAGGATGCCATCATCAAAGGCGTCCAACGGAAATGAAATCGACATGACACCTGGCGGAAAGACGACGGAATCGGGCAATAGCGTATAATCGACACCGTTGATTGCTGTTCCGCTGTAACCAAGATAGGCGACCAATTCCACATCGGGATTTCCAGATTCAGGGCGTTCAAAAGTGATTGCCCCTTCACCACAATTTTCGAATAGTGTATCGCCATTTGGCCCGCTCACACTGAGATTCAATTCAACCTGAACCACAAGATTACTGGAGAATGAATCGCGCTGGAGAAACACTCCACTATCGAGAATGGAGTCATTTGCATCACAAACGGCCAACTTGATATGATAGGTTTGTCCGCATTGAACAATGGCAAACGCTGTGAGAACATCGGTATACCCATCATACTGCATGTAGTACGGATTGGTATAAATGTCGTCGTTCATATTGTTGAAGAAGTCGCCGTCTGAGCCGAGTTGATTGTAGTAGTCGCAATTGTTGCACGGCCCGGCGTTGCCCTGACCATTGTTGATTGTATTGATGGCTACACCCGTGCTTGTTCCGGGAACAAGCGCGATATTTTCAGCGTTGTTGCTGTATGGACCATTGATACCCGGACCGCTGATAAAGAAGCCAAAGACATCATTGAATCCTGAACCTACGTAAGTATCGTATTCTTCACTGCCCCAGATGTAATTAAATCGGATGGTATCACCGAGAGGAATAAAATCAAATTCGATGATTACCCAATCGTGAATGCTATTACCACCATTTGCCTGAACAAGGTCTAACAAATCGGAGTCTGAACCGCTGAAGCCGCCGGGACCGATTCCTGTATAACCCGTCTGATTGTTTGGTCCAACTGTGCCGGCTGCATCGCCGCACGTCATGATGAATCCAGACTCAATTCCAATATTGCTGTCAACACTCTCGAATCCGCCCACCGCGGGAACTACCACGTTTGGACTTCCAGAATTGTATTCGATATTCATCACAGTAACATTTTGACCTAGCAAAACATCCTGAACGTATTGTTCAACGGTCAAATTATTCTCGATAATGAGCTGAGAGAAGGATTGTGAAACCCAAAAACAAAGCAAAAATGCGGGTAGTATTTTTTTCAGCATGGCAAAACTCCGTTAGTTACAGGATTATGACTGTAAAAGAAGCTTTTTCGTTGCACGATTCACCGATTTGGAAGTGTTAATTTTTGCACATACCTACCAAACGAGGCTTTGCAGGTGCTGTAAAGGTCGAAAACCGGATTCATCAGACACGTCTGAACGAGTCAGAACACACAATTGAGAAGCTTTTGCGGCCTTAGCGTATCAGTGTTATGAAGCCTTTCTTCTGATAGCTGTCGCTGTCAAAACCCTTAATGCGGACCACGTAAGAATAAATGCCGTCCTTCGCAAAGTATTCGGAATTGTGGCTGGTATCTCCTACCCACACATCTTCGGGATTGTTGCTTTCAAAGACAATTTCTCCCCAGCGATTGAATATTTTAATTTCGTATTCCAAAAGTGAATTGGAAACCACCGCGAATACGTCATTTACTCCGTCATTATTCGGCGTGAAAGAACTTGGGATATAGATAAGTGGTGGTCCAACAACTGTATAACTTGCATAATCGGTGCAGCCGATATCGTTGGTGATATGAAGCGTAGTTGTGTATGATCCCAGTCCATCAAATTCATATTGCACGACAGAATCTGTGCGCAATGAACCATCACCCATTTCCCAAACGTAGATGCAAGGCTCTATGCCGCAAGAAGAACCAGGTGTTGCCGTGAATGTGTAGAGATTTTCGCCATCATTTGTTACCAGAAAATCGGCACTTGCCGGACGCACTTCAATGGCAACATCAGTTGATACTGTTTCTCCGCAAATGTCGGAGGCAACAACGGTGTACAAGGAAGAGGTTATAGGATTGACATCTACCAAAGATCCAGATTGTTCTATTTCCTGCCACTCATAGGTAAAGCCACCTTCTCCTCCATCAGCCAGGGCATACATCGTAACTTCCTGCAAAGGGCAAATGGTAGTATCCGGGCCAGCATCGATAGTCAAAGGAATATCCGGTATAAGGATTGCAACTTCATCCATTGCTTCTTCGCCACAGAAATCACTTACAACTACTCCGACGTTAACGGTATTAAAAGTTTGGACGCTAAATGTGGGTGTAATTTCTGTTTGCTCCGAATTTCCGATAAACCATTGGTATTGTAAAACTCCGCTTCCACCATCAACCAAAGGAGTAATCAAGGTATTGTCAACGCAAGAAGCATTGATATCATCGCCGAGAGTTACTGTAAGTTCCGGATTTACAATCGTTACAATCACATCATCGGTGGCTTCAGCTCCACATTGATCTGTAACTAAAAGAGAAACTATGGTATTATCAAAGCTGCTGAAATTTAATGTCTGATTTGTTCCCAGGGAATTTCCATTTTCAGACCATTGGAATTCGAAACCACCACTGCCTGCTGCTACTGTTGGTTCAAACAAAAATGGAGTCTGGCAATTGCCCTGAACACTGTCAACAAGAGTCAACTCAATGGGCGGACTGTCCACAGTAATATCAATTGAAACTGTTACAGATTGACCACAACCATCAAATACAGTTCCTTGCAGAAGGCCGGGTTCATTCGTACTGCCAGAATATACTTCGGTCCATTGATTCCAGTCCATCACGCCATCAAAAGCCCATTGATACCAATACGTTGGCGTTCCACCACTCACTTCCATAGTTGCTGTGAAGGGCTGGTTGCAAGGCGCGTTGATAGTAGTTGGTGCATCGACAATAAGGTCTGGTGCATCGATTTCGACTGTCACCATATCGGATACGGTAAATCCACAACCGTCGGTAACATCTACATTGATTTCCCCTTCTCCACTCCACGAGCCGTACCAAAGGGTATTCATCCAACCCCAAAGATTGTTGCCATCCTCATCATACCAATAATACGTATACATTCCGTCACCACCGCTTGCAGTAGCCGTCACATTTTCTGATCCATTGCAAGGGATAAGCAAATTGCCGTTGTCAATTTCCACATCGAGTGGCGGAAAGACGAGAATTTCGACGGTAAATACTCCATCATCGCTTGGCATTCCGCATGTATCCGACACTGTAAGAAAATAATCTGTGGTAGCCAGTGGGCCGGCATCTATCGTTTGTGTGGTTTCACCTGTGCTCCAATCGTAATGGAAATTTCCATATCCACCTGTTATGATGGGTTCCAGTGTAATCGTGTCACCCTGGCAAATTTCAACGGAATATCCATCCACGACAAGTGGCTCTGGTTCATCAGCAATGAAGAATTCGAAATTTGTAACAAGTCCGCTGCCATTGCACGCAGCAATATTGAGAATATCGAGGTAGACGTTTTCCAGTCCTTCGGCAATGCCGTCTTCAAATGCATCAATTTCGAGAACAACTTGTGAAACGCCGATTGGGAAAAAAATGGTATCTGGCATTGAGCTGTAATCCACGCCCATGTCGGCAGTTCCATTCCAGGTTACAACTACCATGTCTTGAACATCGAGGCTACTGAGTGGCGGCCGTGTAAAAATCAGTTGTGCTTCTCCGCAATCTTCGTAAATCGTATTGGCTTCGGGTCCGCCCACAT
>JBJXFC010000261.1:0-6805 GCA_046153915.1 Flavobacteriales bacterium | reverse complement strand
ATAGAAATTCCATAGCGTTGCAAACCGACTTCATTCGCATCGAGAGTGAGGTTGATGACTTTCGAGAATCGCTCACCTGTAAAAGTTATTACCTCAGAATATACCGTATTGCCGCGATGGGTAACTGCAAGTGTTGACGTTTCTCCTGCCGCTTTTTTTCCTTCAACTGTAATCTGCAAAGGAAATTTATTGCCCAGATAGGCAAGTCTGTTGGCAGCAACATCGGCTATCAATACATCTTTGTGAACTGTTGTGTCACCCAATGCAATTGTAAATACAGGTACATTCAGTTTTTTGTATGAGTAAACAGGATTGCTGCCTTTGTTGTACAAACCGTCTGACGCAACAATGATGGCACCAAGATTTCTTCCGCTGAATTTGTTGTAGACTTCATCCAGCAAATTCGAAAAGTCTGTGAGTTTTTCATTATAGCCCAATGAATCAATTCCTTCGTTGACTTCACTGCCAAATGAATAGGTGCGGATATCATAATCTTCTCCAAATTGGGCGATGAGTTGTTTGAGTTGATTCTTGTATTCGCCGTTGTAATAACTCGAATCACTGCCTACTACAAGCGATTGAGAATTGTCCTGAGCAAGCACGATGATGGGTTTTTCCACTTCGTGATCGATGGATTTGATCAACGGTTTTAAAAGAAAAAATGCGAGCAACGACACACACACAAAACGCAAAGTTCCAAGCAATGAAGCCAATGGTTTACCATACGTGCGGTTGAATCGATCCCGAAAATACAAGGCGCCTGCATAAATCAATCCTGCAACGATGCAAAGGAGAATAAACCACGATGGCGCTTCTGTTATGATACTCATAGTTAAATCTGGAAAATAATCAGTCGATCAGTGTTTCCTTAAAAAGCAGTTTTACGTTGAAAAATTTGAACGTGGATATCAAACAAAAATTACATCAGCATTCCACCACATACATGAAGTGTTTGTCCGGTGATATATCCACTCATGTCTGAAGCGAGAAAAAGGGTAGCATTGGCCACATCTTCAGGAGATCCGCCTCTTTTTAGAGGAATTGCATTGCGCCATTCCTGAACGGTTTTTTCGTCAAGTGCTCCGGTCATTTCGGTTTCGATAAAACCAGGCGCTATGGCATTGCAGCGGATGTTGCGCGAACCCAATTCTGCCGCAACACTTTTGGTAAAACCGATTATTCCGGCTTTGGATGCTGCATAGTTGGCTTGACCCGCATTTCCTTTTACACCCACCACCGAACTCATGTTGATGATGCTTCCATATTTTGCTTTGAGCATCGGTTTGATAACGGCTTTCGTAAGGTTGAATACTGATTTGAGATTCACCCGAATGATTTCATCCCAGTGTTCTTCCGTCATGCGCATCAGCAAATTGTCGCGCGTAATTCCGGCATTGTTCACGAGAATGTCGACAGTGCCAAAATCCCGCACTACATCATCAATCAGGGTGTGCGCGGCGGCAAAATCGGCTGCGTCACTTTTATATCCTTTGGCTATTCCTCCTTTGGCAGCAAGCTCTGCTTCAAGGGCGCGCGCTTTGTCGTCGCTGCTTGCATAAGTGAAAATAACTTTAGCTCCTTGTTCTATAAATTTTTCGGCAATTCCTTTTCCGATGCCGCGGGATGCGCCTGTAATGATGGCCACTTTTCCGTCCAGTAGTTTCATTTGTTACAATTTGGGTTGAATTGGTCAAATATAGACGGCAATCAACTTGCATGCGATTTGCAACTTTTTTTAGCAACTTTAGGTTGTGAACTCATTGGAGTAACTCGCACAAAAACAACAGGTTAATGCGCAACAGCCCAGTTCACGTCTTTTTGCATGTCACCGAAGTTCCCTTAAATCAAACTGATAACGCAACAGTAAATCAGTCCATTTAAGGTCCTGCCAAATCGTTATTCAACTACCAGAGTGGCGGTATAGCGGCCTGATTGAATTTCGACAACAATGCTGTACACTCCGCTTTGCAAGTCGTTTGTTTTGAGTGTCAGTGTTTGATTCGCTGAAGAATTCCAATTCTCTGAGCGGATAACCCGGCCCTGATAATCGTAAATCTTTACCTGACCCTGGCCCGTGGCTGGAATGCTAAGTTGGGTATTTTGGCCTTGCCTGATTGGATTTGGAAATACTTGTGCGCTGCGCTGTGAACTAGCTGCGTTTTCTGCAATTCCGGCAGGTTCTACCGTAGGCCATTGAGCAAATCGTGCAACAAATTCCTGGTAGTATTGGTTTACAATATTGGGGTCATGCACAACTACTGTGTTTTCATCATTGCGGTTGTTGGCATTGTTGCTCCAGTTATGTGAACCAGTCCAGATAATCGGATCATTGTCTGGATTTCCTTCATCCACAATCATGTACTTATGGTGCATGATCAAATTGGTATCCGCATTTACAACAAGGTCTTCTTCTGCTAGTTCGGCGATTAATATGTCGTATTGTGTTGTGCTTGTGGCATCGTCAATCACGCCTTTCACGTCGTATCCTATTTGGTGTTTGTTGATGAGGGTTGTAGCAAGATCTTCGCGGGTAATCAACATGGTAGAAAAATACAGATTGAAGTCAACAGACTCCATCGACGCCAGGAGGTAATTGTTAGTACCATCACTCGGACTGAAATAACATTCAAGTCTGTTGCCGTGTACTTTAAATTCATGCGGTGTGTTGTCTGATTTGTATGCGCCAAATTTGGAAGTCAAAGTATCAGCCTCTGGTCCGCTGCTACCCCACATTTCTTCAAACTCAAGTGTATAAGCACGTGCAAGGGTTTGATCCTGAATGATGATGACATCGTTGGGATCACGATTGATCTGGCGATCTGTCCAATTGGTTGAACCTGTCCAGACAATGGGCTTCATCGGGTCTTCGTGGTTTGCATCGATGATCACAAATTTGTTGTGCATGATGTTGTAATCATCTGTGGTTGGACTGGCAATTTTTTGGATTTCGGGAATCAATTCATTCACCCCAAAATTTGTTGGGGCTTGAAATCCGTCCGAAATAAAACGCACAATAACACCTCTGTCGTAGGCATCATTGATGGCTTCTGAAATATTGCTGATTAGTTCATTGTCGAAATCGTAAATAGTAAGATCAAGTGATTGCTCAGCTCTGTTGATGTATGCAATAAGCGTATCATCAATGGCATGGTACAACAAAGTGGCGTTCTCATCTATGCTTACAGTAGTATCAACAGAACTGTTGAAGTAAACTGTGATGTCGCCTGAAGAAAGTGATTCTGTGCCGTAAGGACGAATGATACTAAAAGCAGTATCGCCGTTGGCCACGGAATACACGCGTGCATAATAGATATATCCGGGATCAAGTCCTGATAATGCGAGCGTGTGGTTGGTAGACACAACACCAGCATCAAAAGTGCCGAGTTCGAGCGAAGGTGTGAGGCCATATTCAACTTCGGTAGTGCCATCGAGGTTGGTGGTCCAGTTTAGCGAAAAGCCATCTGTATTGATATCTGAAACGGTTACCTGAGAAGTCAGATTAATGCCTGGTGCTTCAATAAGGTCGTCCATATCGCGAGCCAGAACCTGGTATGTGGAAAAGAACTGCGAGCAAATTCCAACGATGGTAATTGTTCCGGCCGGAATATTCTGCCCAATCATTGGAGAACCGTTTCGAACATAAATGGTCGCAGTTTCAAGACCATTTGAAAATGTATACGAAGTATTTCCGTTGAAGATCGAACCGCCATCATTAAAAGTTACTCCTTCGAGACGAATAAGCTCACCTTCGAGGTCTTCACCCAATTGACCCGGCGTTATATTCTGTTGCGCGGGTAGCGGATTGAGCGTTGAAACCGGAACAAGATCCAATACCGGGTCTATTTCAAATAAGTTTCCGTATTCATTTATGGTTCCTGAGATTTCCACAGAATCTCCGCGAGTCATCAGAGTGGAGTAATCAAATGAATAAATTCCAATTGCGGCTGTTGGATCCTGAATGTAACGAATAATTCCAAGTTCACCGCCGTTTGTGATAACACCACGGATTGTAACATTTGCTCCAAGGCCTTGATTGCGCGCTTCGGCAATTGTTATTTGACCAAAAACATCACTGGATAAAAGCAATCCGAGTGCAATAATATAGAGTACCTTCTTCATAGGACAAAACTCTATATTCTATTGGAGAAAAATGTTGCCTGAACATTAAGGGTGTGTTTAGTTATCACGTAATTTAGGTTTTACTGGAAAATGGAATTTATCATTCCGGAATCGTGGACTTTTTTTCAAAATTCAGCAGCAAACCAACAATTACAGAGACATTCACATTCGACCACGACTTTTCAAAAGGAATGGAATGGGGGGTAAATGTGCCGTCTGGCTGAGTCTCTGTGTACTCAAGATTTCCTGAAGATTTTGATTGCGACCAGCCCAGTGAAATACCATACCAAAGACCACTACCGTCGCTGGAAATACTGGCTTGTCTTGTTACAATATCGAGCCCGATTGCAATACCGCTCAATTTATGCGATCCTTTTTGATATTCTCTCACGAATAATGTTGTGCTATCAACCGCCATAAAATTGTACGCGGCTGAGGTGCTGACGTATTGGCCCAGAACATAACTGAAGTGCGGTTCAATATATGCCCGCTCAACAAATTGAAAACGCCAACCGATTTTTGGAGTTACAGCAGATTGAAATGACCGAAGCGAAAATTCTCCTTCTGAAATTGTGTATGCGTTATTGGCTTTCTGAATATCCTCCAACAAAACATTTTGATTGATTTTGATGGAGTTGTTTTGATATCCAATACCAAGAACAAGTCCGATTGGAAAACGAACATCAATTTCAGGTCGGATAAAGATTCCACTTATTTTATCATTTAATAGAATCGGTTCCTTCAAATCACTTTCTAGAGCAATTTGTGGGCGGTAGTAGCCGATATTCAATTTGGCCGACAATTGCCAGTTGTGGCCGTATTTGATGCGCGAACTTTGAGCTGGAAAATGGAGATGAAAAACGGAAGCAAAAAGGATTAGGAGGGCAAAAGATCTTAATTTCATTGAAATTGGTTTTAATCTACATGTTACATGTAGAATCGCTAAATTGCTTGTCGATATTCAATTGAATTGTCGCCTTTCGACAAGTGATAAGGATTTGTTTTTAGTTGAGTTCAGACCGGACCAATTATTATGTCTTCGGGACAGAAGAGTCAAGTACTCTCTCAATTTCTGGCAATGAATGCAACAATGTCTCAAAATCTGGCAACACAAAATACAAATCCTGCATCACCGAATTATTAAAATCCTGATGCATGATTTCTTCAATGTTGAATGGCTTCCGGACCACCTGATCTGACAAACAATGCTTCGATTCTCCATGAGATGAAATTAATCCCGCACCGAAAATTTTGATTTCTCCTTTTTCTTCTATTAAACCAAATTCTACCGTGAACCAATATACTCTACCCAACATAATTATCGCTTGCGGATTGTCCAGGTGTTTAACGCCAAGTTCACCGAATTGATGAAAAAAATCTGCAAATACTTTGTGTGAAAGCAGCGGGACATGCCCAAACACATCATGAAACATATCAGGCTCACTGATGTAATCCAGTTCACTCATTTTTCGCAGCCAGGTTGTAGCCGTGAAGCGCTTCTCGGATAGCGCCGGGAAAAAGATCTCGTTTGGCTGAATATTGGGCACGACCGTTAATCCAAACCCTGTGACATCATCCAGAATTTCATTGAGTTCATCAAAGTGAGGAATGCGATCACGCCGAAATGAAACATGCTTCTGTGCCTCCAGGTATTCATGACAGGCATGCGTTTTAAGATGCTCCATTTGCCGGTCGTAAAGCAGTGTCCAGACCTCAAGATCCTCAGTTGTATATGCGTCGTAGTTTTGTTTCAGGGTGCGGGGTATTTGGTAGTTAGTATTTGGTATTGGGTACTTGGTATTCAGTGCTTAGTACTAAGTTCTGGGTGTTTGGTTTCGTTCTTTGTACATGTTATTTTTCAAGTGTCATTTTCGACCACGTCATAAGTGAGAAGCTAGTAATTTGTTTGTCTGAAGTTCTCAATTGTCTTTATGCATTCTCATAGTTTCTTAGCGCCTCTCGGAACTTTGCCTTTCCAAAATTCTTCTCTCTGTTTTAGGTCTCCCAAGTCCATTCTAAAATTTGTCCAATTGCCAAAGAAGTTTTTAACGGCCATATCATACTCGCCTTCCACATCATCCGAAAACTGCCACAGAATGTGAAAACCGCTTTCATTAGAAAAACCTTCACTGTCCGCTTGTGTGATACCACCCGTATTGGCTAAAATTCTCGCACGGACAGAGTCAATAATTTTCCAATCATCTTCGCTTTTTGTCTCATGTAAGATTTGAAAAGCGTAAACCACTTTTACATTGTTAAAGTAATTGAGAAGCCATTTAACTGCTGAATTAGGTTTGTAATATTTGATGTCCTCTCTAAACTCTTCAAGCTCTTCCTTCCCAAGGGCACCATCAACAACATGATTTCGTTCAATTTGTATCAAACAGTTTCCTGCGAAATTTGAAACTTCAACAGTTGTCCAATTGTCCTTTGTTTCAGTTGGGTCAATTTCGAATTTTGCTGTCAACCCAGACCTTGACAAGGCTCTCTCAAGTTCGTCAATGTGGATGTTTGGATTACTTGTTCCAAGAACTCTGATATAATATCCCATTGCTGTCTGCCTTTTTTGTCTATGGTCAATGACTATTTGGTAGCTTTTTAGTCGCTAACTTCCATTCACCAATTACTAAATACTAACTTCCAAGTACCAACTACCAACTACCAACTCCAAGTCTTTTGTCTAGCG
>JBJXFC010000260.1:0-7379 GCA_046153915.1 Flavobacteriales bacterium | reverse complement strand
CAAATTTTAAAGGAATAAACGCCGAACTGTAACCCTGGAAAACACTCCTCCGTTCAAGAGTTCGTCGTAATACATCTTATGGCAAAACGCGGCAGACATGAGTAGAGAACTTGCGAGCCGCGTTTTTTCTTTTAACCGAGATTCTACAGTCGAATTTCTATTGCGATGCAAAACCCCTGAGAATTCGCAGATCCCTCCTCCGTCGGGACAGGCTTGCTCGTTTCGAGTGCTCACCGTAAGTATGACTGCGTCTGTTCGCTCGAAACTTGTGCGAGCGCACGAATTCTTTGGGTTTTTGAATCTCATAAACGAAACCGACTTCAGAATCTCGGTTTCACAAATTTTTAAGAATTGAATCTGAATTGAAGTGAACGTCTTTGAATCTGGCAGGTAGTAGCTGTCAAATTCACTGATCATGACCTTCCAGTTTCAGATTCAAAACAAGTTCCGGTCTTTTGCCCAATGGTTTAAAAGCGATGGACGCCATTTCCAGATTGTTAGCCAGGTATTTTTTCTTTGCTATGGAATTCTTGCTCTTGGCTGGAATGCCGATTACCTGAAATACCTCTGTGCATTTGGCGGTTCTCTGGGCGCTCAGTTGCTAGCTATCAAGTACGCCGGCTTTCCATCCCATTCCATCAAAAGTGCGATTATTACTTCTCTTGGACTTAGTCTTCTTCTAAAAGCAAATTCTCCCTGGTTGTTTTTGTTTGCGGCATTGTTTGCAATCGGCCAGAAATTCCTTGTCAAAATAAAAGGTAAACACCTTTGGAATCCGGCCAATTTTGGAATTGTACTCGTGATACTACTAAGTGGCGAGGCATGGATTTCTCCCGGTCAGTGGGGAAGTGAAGCGCTCTTGGTATTCATCATCGGTACCGCTGGTTTGGCCGTTTTATCGAGTGTAAAGCGACTGGATACGGGAATCATTTTTATTCTCACTCTTGCAGCTCTAGAGTATGGTAGAGTGGTCCTTTACCTCGGTTGGGGGCACGATGTGTGGTTGCATAAAATGTGCAATGGCTCACTTTGGCTCTTTGCATTTTTCATGATTACAGATCCGATGACGAGCCCCAATGCACGTATCACGCGGGTTATCTGGGCCATGTCGATTGCGGCCATTAGCTTCTATATCGCCAATTTTTATTTTATCAATGCCGCTCCGTTTTGGGTATTGTTTTTTGCAACACCTCTGACGCCGCTTCTTGACTTTCTCGCTAAAGGAAAAGCTTTTCAATGGATTCGGTCCACTTCTTCAGTACAATCAACTTCACTATAAAATTATTCATTATGAAAACGTTCATCCGAATTTCAAGCCTTCTTGTTTTGATTGCCTTCTCAGGCTTCAATGCATGGTCGTTTTGTGGCTTCTATGTCGCCAAAGCCGACGCCAGTTTGTTCAACAATAAATCAGAAGTGATCATGGTGCGCGACGGCAAACGCAATGTGATTACCATGAGCAGCGATTTTAAAGGCGACTTCAAAGACTTCGCCATGGTAGTGCCTGTGCCAGTGGTACTCAAAGAAACCGATATCAAAGTTGTCAATCGCAGAATTTTTGATGTGCTCAATGATTACAGTGCGCCGCGTCTGGTAGAATATCATGACTACAATCCTTGTAACAATGGGTATAAATATTTATGCTTTTCAGAATCAGTGGAAATGGCAACTGCTATGCCCGCCAGAAATGAAAGTGATAAGTTGAAAAAGGAGGATTACAAAGTAACGATCGAAGCACAATACCAGATTGGTGAATACGACATCCTTATTCTATCTGCCAAAGAAAGCAGCGGACTTAAAAACTGGTTGGTTGACAACGGTTATAAAATTCCCGGAGCTGCTGAAGAAATTCTGGAACCCTATGTCAAAAGCAATATGAAGTTTTTTGTAGTGAAAGTAAACCTAGATAAAGTTCCCGCTGCAACAGAATACCTTAGTCCTATTCAATTGTCATTTGAACATGATAAATTTATGTTGCCCCTGCGCCTCGGAATGGCCAATAGCCAGGGTTCACAGGATATGATTGTGTATGCCTTCACCAGAAATGGAAGAGTAGAATGTACCAATTACCGCACCGTGAAATTGCCGACTGATCGCAATATTCCGCTTTTTGTAAAAAGTGAATTCGGAAGTTTTTATAAATCACTATTCGAAAAACAATATGTAAGCGAAGGTCGAAATGCCGTTTTTCTTGAATATGCCTGGAACCTAAGTCCATACAATACCATGCATTGTGATCCTTGTGTTGGCCCACCGCCCGTTAATCAGGATTTTGTGGATGCAGGAATCTGGTGGCTCAATGAAACCGACGTTGTGCAATCCATTTTCTTCACACGTCTGCATGTGCGGTATACACGCGATAAATTCCCGTCTGACTTGCAATTTCAGGTTACGCCCAACAGCGAATTGTTTCAATGCCGCTACATTTTGACTAATCCTGCAACGGGTGAATTTGAATGTGAGGAAGGTCAAGCTTACCTGAATACGTTGTATGAAAGAAGGAAGAAAGAAATTGATGAGATGTATGCGCTTGCATCCTGGAACTGGCAAAAGAGAAGTTCGGACTACCTCAATGAATATGTGGCGCAAATGAAAGAGAAGCCACAAACCGAGGACAAGAAGAATGGCATTTTGCCGGTTTTTTCAGGGGGTGAATCTGGAGGTCCAAGCCCATGGCTGGTTGTATTCGTTCTGTTGTCGATGATGATTGGTTTGTTGTTGTCAACAACCGGGTTTGGAAGGTTGAAGAAAGTGTAAAAATTCCTGTCACTTTCATTCTAAGCATCGCTCATCTTTGGGCGGTGCTTTTTTTTGGAATACAATGAATACAACTGCCGATAAACTCCAGGCCTTTGAACGACTGCTTACCATCATGGACGAATTGCGTGAAAAGTGTCCGTGGGATAAAAAACAATCACTCGAAAGCCTGCGTCATCTTACCATAGAAGAGGTATATGAACTAGGAGATGCAATCCTCGATGGCGACATGCAAGAGATCAAAAAAGAAATAGGTGATCTTTTGCTTCACATGGTTTTTTATGCGCGCATTGCAAGCGAATCTGGTGCATTTGATATTGCTGATTCTCTCAACAGCATTTGCGAAAAACTGATATCACGCCATCCGCATATTTATGGCGACGTAGTTGTTGCTGATGAAGAAGAAGTAAAATCGAATTGGGAAAAACTCAAGCTCAAAGAAGGTAAAAAAAGTGTCCTTGAAGGTGTGCCGAAGTCTTTGCCAGCTATGGTAAAAGCCCAGCGCATTCAGGACAAAGCGCGTGGAGTGGGATTCGACTGGGAACATGCGCATCAGGTTTGGGAAAAGGTGGAAGAAGAGTTGAAAGAATTTAAACATGAGGCGGATGGCGACACGGATAAGATGGAAGACGAATTTGGTGATGTGTTGTTTGCCCTTATCAATTATGCCCGCTTCAAAGGCATCAATCCCGAAGATGCACTCGAAAAAACCAATCGGAAATTTATCTATCGGTTTCAATTCCTCGAAACAGAGAGCGCCAAGGACGGAAAACAAATGGGAGAGATGAGTTTGGAGGAGATGGACGTTTATTGGAATAGGGCCAAGGGTACAATCTAGATCAAGACTCAGAATGAGGGCATTGCAGTCTGGTCTATTTCGGAGGATGCCCCAATTTGCTCATTGCCGCTTTTCTTGGTGTTGATTCTTCATCCTCTTTGTGTGCTGCATAATCTATAAAGTTGCTCCACCACATTAAAACTTCACGAATATTTATTTTGAATTGTTCTCGTGATGCAACATAAATTAAATTGTCATCAAGAATATTTTCTGAAAATGAAGCTATTAGAGTTGGATACCATTCCTTGGGCTTATTAAAGAGGAATAGCAGTCCGTCACCATTTGCAGTAGCGTCTGGTTTGTCGAAGAAGAAGTCCTCGAGTTTGGCGAGAAATGACGATATTCTCTCATCGTATTTGTTGCCATTGGATTTGATTTGGGATAGAATTCTCCAGGAACTTCTTAAGTTGACCAGGGCCGTTTGCAATTGGACCGCGTTTTCATTGTCATTTTCTTCCCAACCTCTTGAAACAAATTTTCGATGAGCTTCTGCGTCATTTAGATAATTTAGTAAAACAGAACCTCGATCTTCACCTCTTGCTTCGTCGATGCCCGCCGCCATTACCCTATCCATATCCTGAGTTTTATCTGCAAAGATGTGAGCATGCCCGTAATAGATGTCTGGTAACATATCGTTTTTCAATTTGTGAATATTGAGTGCATGTTGTCTACCATGTAATTCCCACTCGTGAATGAGGGTTGCTATTAGTTGCGGTAATTCTTTTTTCCCATTGTCGAAAATGGCATTTGATAGTGTGATTTCAATTTTGAACTCTTTCTGTTTGTTTTTAACGATCAATGCTTCGAAAGGAATCACAACTTGATTGGCGATGAGCAGTCTAGTTACGGCATAGTGATTTTCATCTGTATCACCGAATTTTATATCAAGTGCCATTTCATTCCCCTGGACAAGATTAATATCGCTGAATCCCGTGGTAAGCGAAAGTAATTTTCGACCATCTAAAATTGCTTCGTCAGGCGCTGTAATGAACCTCTGAATTACGACTGAATTTGATAGCGGCACATTATCTTTAGCTTTGAGTGACGTTACATCCTTTCCACCTCCATCAGTTGCTGTGCGAAGCGTGTTTGATGTTGTGGGAATGGCCTCATCTTCCACGGATTCGAAATCAATAGAATCGATATCCCAACCATCGCCTGCTTCTTCAAATACGAGTTGACTGGATTTTTCATCCTCCAATTCAAGTTTGCGTAAATGGCGCTCAATTGTTTTTCCGTTTTTTTTCTCCCAGGCGGCCTCCATAAGTTTACCTTCATCTTCTGATTGCTCTATTTCAATCAGCAATTGATCAGTAGCTGCTCTGTACAACAGCATGTTTTCGTTGCTTGCGTTTTTTTCAAATTTTCTTGCGTCACTTATATTGTCTGTTATGCGAAATTGAAGTGCAACGGCCCGTCGGTGAAATTCTACTGCCAATTCAGGCGAATGAGAGAGCTGCTTAACGGCCATTAATTTTTCGGCCATTTTCAATAATTGTGACACACGGAATTTCTGCCGAAAAGCATCAAGTTCGATGAATTTCAACGTTTTGGAGGGCTGGGGTGTATACAATGTCCAGCCGTCAGCAAAATCCTCGAACTTCTCTGTTAGACTAAAAATATCCGTATCGTCGATTGTGTCAGCTTCTTGTCCTGTTCCTTTTATTGTTACACATGGAATACCATATTGGTTTACCACTACTTTTCCTTTGGCTGCTCTTACTTTACTTTGGAGTGCATTAGACAACATTTGAGCATCCTTGGTTCCGAGAATACTATCGGCGCTGCATGTAATGAGCACAAGCTCAAGACCCTTCGAACGTGGATAACCTTTTTCAATGAGTGTGTCGCGGAAGCCTATTGCTCCTAATATTTGAAGCGTAGAACCATGAAACATGACTACAAATGGACTAACTGCTGCGACCAACATGCCGTTTTTATCCGCAAGCTCGGGGATAGGTATTTTTACATACTCCTGTTTTAATCTTTTACTAAGCAATTCACCGTCTTTGGTCGCCAGTTTTTCATCATCTCCCATATTGAATACAGTGCGTTGAACAGGCTGATTTCCTTGTGTATTGGGCAAAAATGTTTTATTGCTGGCGGCATTTAAATAGAGATCGCGCCCTGATACCAGTGCTAAAGTTCCCATTTCATCGGCTTCTTTTTCCAATGCGATATCGTCATTAATAGCTACACTTCCTTTCAATTGAAGTGTTGGTTGAACACGCCCCTGCGCTTGTTGCACCACATGCCACGCTTCGTGGGCGAGGTGTTTTTCTTGCCCGGATGCCAGATGGATTTCGCTGCCCTGAGCAAAAGCATGTGCATTTAAACCTGCCGGTTGTTGAGAATTGTAATTGACATTGACATGATCCATTGACAATCCGCTGAGTTTTTCAATGCCAACTTTGAGGGTATCTGGTAATTTTGTTTGATTGCTTGTTGACACCAGAGAATTTGTTTTTTGACGGGAGTGATTAGCAACCATGGTTTGCAGTTGTGTCTTTTGCATTACCTGAGGGCTATTATTTGCAATGTGGCTCGCAGACTTTATTTGCTGAATCTGGTTGCTTCCCGAAATGACTTTCGGGAGGTCTGAGATTTTCGTTGCTTCGAACCTGCGATCATCCATTGTACGAGTTACGTTGGGATTCGTGTCCTTACCACTGGAATTGTTAGTCACATCTTGCTTGTCATTTTCTGCTTTTTTGGAGATATGTGTTGGCATAAGGAATAGTTTAATAGCGTTTCATTAGCAACAATACAATGGGATTGATAGTTGCATAAGTTTTCAGCTAATAAAAGTACAACAATTGTGGTATGTCACGAATTTATTGGTCAAAAATAATTTTGTTGTTCATTTTCTATTCCGGATCAGATACTGACGAAATCGTTAAATCACTTTTTCAACTATTTCCCAAAAAGGAATCACATTGAGGCCTTAACATTTGGCGGTATGCCCAATACTGTGAATTGGAATAATTATCTGATTGCAATATTTTGGTTTTAACGATCTTACTTTGTTGAGTCATTTATTTTTTTGCCCGATTGATCGATGCGAACGTGATGAAGATTATACAGGACAGAAGCGCAACCACGAAAGTTGTAGTCAACCCAACTGCAAGAAATTGGAGCCATTGTTCGATGTTACGGATGTCCGGAAGGAATTTGTTCAATAGCCATTCCGAAGAAAGAAAAAATGCAATAGACAACAAAATCCATAGAATCACATGTGTGTAGACAATTTATTTGGAGCTCTTCCTATTCCGCTTTGACCAAAGGTATTTCGCAAGAAGATCACACCCTCTTCAATGGTGAGTCATGATTTGATAATTATTTAAGAACCACATGCGGGACCTTCCCCAAGGTCAACTCAATTTCTTTCTGCTCGTCTATTGCAGTGAAAGACATTTTTTTTGCATCTGGAATAACTGCCTTACGCTATGATTCAATCAATTCCAATTTTCGTAAACTGTTTTATTTCATTTCCAACCAACAGAAAATAATTACCGGCTGCAAGATTTTCAATGGAAACAATTGGTGAGGCACTGGTAATTAACTCCGAATAAACCAGTATTCCTGAGGAATTGCAAATATTCAGTTTGGTTCCAACCAAGCTTTTTGGAATATATAATTTTAGCACATCGTCTGCTGGATTTGGGAATATATTCCAGGAGGTTTCTTCACCGTCCAGAACTACCTGGTTAACTGTTGTATTGCTGCTTGCAATGGTCTTTGCAAAATAAACACTCATGCGGCCATTTCGCGTATCGCCCCACAC
>JBJXFC010000256.1:0-10106 GCA_046153915.1 Flavobacteriales bacterium | reverse complement strand
TGAATCGAGCGCTCCGGATAAAGCGAGATTCTCCAGTGTTTTTTTATTCGATGCTTTGGAATCAACGCGCTCCAGGAAATCAAAAATTGATTTAAAAGTGCCGTTCTTTTGTTCGGAGATAATGCTCTCAACAGCGCTTTCACCAACACCTTTTACTGCCGCAAGTCCAAAACGAATTTCTCCTTTTTCATTGACACTAAAAAGTGATTTGGATTCATTTACATCCGGACCAAGCACTTTGATATTTTGTTTTTTACATTCTGTCATGAAAAATGTAACCTGCTTGATATCGCTCATGTTATTGCTCAACACAGCAGCCATGTATTCTGCCGGATAGTGAGCCTTTAAATAAGCAGTCTGGTAAGCAATCCAGGCATAACAGGTGGAGTGCGATTTGTTGAATGCATAACTGGCAAAGGCTTCCCAGTCGGTCCAGATTTTTTCGAGTTTGTCTGCGGGGTGTCCATTGCTCATGGCGCCTTCCACAAACTTGCCTTTCATTTTATCGAGAACGTCCTTCTGCTTTTTACCCATCGCCTTACGAAGAACGTCGGCTTCACCTTTGGTAAAATTGGCAAGTTTCTGTGAGAGCAACATCACCTGCTCCTGATACACTGTAATGCCATAAGTATCTTTCAGAAATTCTTCCATAACAGGCAAATCGTAGGAAATGGCTTCCAGTCCGTTTTTGCGTTTTACGAAGGATGGAATATACTCCAAAGGACCCGGACGATACAACGCGTTCATGGCAATCAAGTCGTCGAATACCGTTGGTTTCAGATCCTTCAGATATTTTTGCATGCCATCACTTTCGTATTGGAATATTCCCACCGTGTGGCCTTTCTGAAAGAGTTCGTAGGTCTTGATATCATCCAGAGGAATGGCTTCAATGTCGATGGTGATGCCGTGTTTTTCTTCGATGATACGCAATGTGTGTTTGATCAGTGTGAGGGTCTTCAATCCGAGGAAGTCCATCTTGAGCAAACCTGCACTTTCAACTACACTGTTGTCGAATTGTGTGCACCACATGTCGCTGTCTTTTGCGGTGGCAACGGGCACATAATTCGTAATAACATCTGGAGTGATGATCACACCACATGCGTGGATGCCTGTGTTGCGCACACTGCCTTCGAGGATGGTCGCCATGTTGAGTACCTTCGATTCTTGCGATGATTCTTTGGAAATCTCACGCAAACGTTTGGCATTTTGCAATTGATCACCGCTCAGTTTGTCGCTAAGAGATTTGTCGTCCCATTTGATAACGTCGCTGAGATCCTGGTTATCGGGCATCAACTTCGCTATGCGGTCTGTATCGGGCAGAGGCAATTCGAAAACACGACCTGCATCGCGGATTGCACTTTTTCCGCCCATGGTGCCATAGGTGATGATCTGGGCCACCATGTTGGCTCCGTATTTCTTGCGCACATAGTCAATTACTTTATCACGGCCTTCATCGTCGAAGTCGATATCTATATCGGGCATGCTCACACGTTCCGGATTGAGAAAACGCTCAAACAGGAGTTGATACTTGATGGGATCCACATTGGTGATTCCGATGCAATAAGCGACAGCACTTCCCGCGGCACTACCACGGCCTGGACCAACACTTACGCCCATTTTGCGCGCTTCATTGCAGAAATCCTGCACGATGAGGAAGTAACCGGGATACCCAGTATTCGCAATCGTTGCCAATTCAAAATCGAGGCGCTCACGTATTTCATCTGTGATAGTGCCATAGCGTTTTTCTGCACCCACATAAGCGAGATGACGAAGGAAATTATTCTCTCCACGTTTGCCTCCATCTGCAGCATCTTCATCAGAAATAAATTCTGCCGGAATATCAAATTTGGGGAGGAGAACCTCGCGTGAAAGTTTGTAGGATTCGCATTTGCCTGCGACTTCGAGTGTATTGGAAATCGCCTGTGGAAGATCGCGGAAGAGCTCGCGCATTTCTGCCGGAGTCTTCAGATAATATTGATCATTTGGCAAACCGTAGCGAAATTCTCGTCCACGTTTTCCAATGTATTTTTTAGGTCTTGAAACATATTCTCCCTCACGCACACAGATCAATGCATCCTGAGCTTCGGCATCTTTCTGATTGGTGTAATAGGAGGAATTGGTTGCCACGTATTTTACGTTGTGTTTCTCGCAAAAACCAAGAATCACTTTGTTGACGTGAATTTCTTCTTCTAATCCGTGGCGATTGAGTTCGGCATAAAAATCATCGCCAAAATGTTCTTTCCACCATAAAAACGCTTCTTCAGCTTTTTCTTCACCTTCATTGAGGATTTTCCAGGGAATTTCGCCAAACATGCCACCACTCAGAATGATCAAATCATCTTTGAAGTTGAGCAAAGTATCTCGATCGATGCGCGGCACATAATAAAATCCTTCGGTATGTGCCTTGGATGAAAGTTTGGAAAGGTTGTGGTAACCGTTTTTGTTTTTCGCGAGAATCGGAATTTGAAATCCATTGTCCTGATTTCGTTTATCGGTGAGATCGCGGCAGAGATTTACTTCACAACCAATGATCGGTTTTACTTCTTGTTTAAGAGCCGCACTTACAAATTGAAAGGCCGCCATCATATTGCCATGATCCGTCATCGCAATGGCAGGCTGAGAACCTTCTACGGCCCATTCCTTCGAACGTTTAATCAGTCCTGCAATATCGGAAGTGGATTGCAGAACGGAGTATTGGGTATGCACATGAAGATGCACAAATTCAAGAATTTCTTCGGCAATGGGATGATCGGAAGGCGTTTGAATTTCAGGAACAATTTCGGTCTTTTTTTCTTCGTGTTGTTCTTTGAAATTGGATGATTCGAGAATAGGAGGTTGGTATATAATTGAAGATGCGCTGGCTTCCGGAACACGAATGACATTGAGTCGAATCAATTCAAAAAATGCTTTTCCGGTTGCGCTTACGTCATAAGCAGCATCGTGCGCATCACCAAATCCTTCGTTGAAGAGTTTGGTATAAAGTTCTGTCAGTGTGGGCCATTTGAATCGCCCTCCTTTTCCTCCTGGAATTGCGCAGAATTCTGTACTGAGGTCTTTGGTATCGAGCGATTTTTTTTCTTCAAGGTAATTGTTTTCACCAAGTCGAAGCAATTCGCAACCCGCAACATTGATATCAAATTCGATGTTGTGACCAGCGAGGTAGGTTGCTTGATTGACGTCTTCAAGAAATTTGTAAAGCACCTCTTTCAAATCATGTCCTTCGCGCATTGCACGTTCGGTAGAAATACCGTGTATTTTTTCTGCATTGTAGGGAATAGAAAAACCTTCGGGTTTAACGATGATGTTGTGATTGGAAATCAACTTTCCAGTCGCATCGTGCAACTGCCAGGCGATTTGCACAATGCGCGGCCAATTGGTGAGATCACTAACGGGTGCATTGTAGTCGCGCGGTAGACCGGTTGTTTCGGTATCAAAAATGAGGAACATGAATGGGCAATTTGGAGGCTCAAAAATCCGAATTTTTGGAGTATTTCCTGCGTTTTCTTGTTAACAATGAGTAACAAAGCGCTGAGGGAGTGAGATTTAGTTGTGTCCTGCGTGTCTGGTTTCCCTTAGAATGCATATTTTTGAAAATGATTCGAATACTACTAGGCCTGTTTTTATTGTTGGGAAAATCGATGATTGCTCAAGTCGATTCCAATGATATAAAGCTGAAGAAAATAGATATGGCAGTTGTACGGCAGACCAGGAACTTGCTTGGCAAGATTGAGTGTCCGCCTGAGGATTCTTTTCGCACAATTATGCAGCAACGTGTTTGCCTTAACCTCTTGCTTCAAAAAGAGGATTCATTACTACAGAAGGTTTACCATTATATTTTGGATACTCTATTCTCAAATTCTGATACAATCAAGGTAGAAAAATTCAAGCTTACACAGGAAAATTGGGAACTGCATCGGTATGCATGGTGTGATACTTTTTTTTCTGAAGACCAATCGACTCATGATTTGTTATTTTTTCTGGCATGCGCTGTTGAAACAACCCGACGCAGAAAGGAGGAATTGCTGATGCTGAAAATGTACATCGAGGAAGGTTATTTTTGAAAGGTGATTATTGAATGATTCTTGGGAAACCATGTTGCGGAGTTACACGATTAACCAAGTAACTTTCGATCATCATTAATTCCTTTTGTATGAAAAAAATTCTATTTTCACTTTTCGCACTTATTTGTATTACAACTGAAACATTCTCTCAGCAGGCATTTAACGAACTCAACGCAAACGACATCAATTGCAGCGTCACAGCGACGGGTGATTTGTTCAATCGTTTTCAATCTGATCTGCTTGCCGGTTTTGAAGTTCCCGCGGGATCGGATCTTCGAACCATTTATGCTGCCAACTTCTGGGTAGGAGGATTAAGTCCTGACCAACAACTAAAGCTTGCGGCAGAGACGTATCAAGCAGACGGCACAGATTGGTTTCCCGGACCGCTTACAGTGGACGGAAGCGCCTCAACAACTCAGTCCATCATGGACGCCTACAATCAGGTGTGGAAAGCCAACAGATCAGATGTAGAAATTCATGTCATGTATTTCGATGCGCTTGAGGATGGTCAGGGTGCGGTTGATGAACTCTTTCCGAATGGATACACAATTCCTGATTGGTTTTTTGACTGGCCCGCACATGGAGATGTAAATAATGGCTTCGCGTATTTCCTCGCTCCTTTTGTGGATCAGAATAACAATGGAGAGTATGATCCGGAAAACGGCGATTATCCTTCATTCTGCGGTGACGAATGCCTGTTTTTTATTTTCAATGACAAAGGGAATGTGCATACGGAAAGTCAAGGCCAGCCAATTGGTTTGGAGGTTCACGGAATGCTCTATGCATTTAATTCTGATACAGATGACATGTTGGCGAATACAGTTTTTCTGAATTATAAAATTATAAATCGGGGAACACAAACTTTGACGGATACCTATATGGGCGTTTGGTCAGATTTCGACATTGGCAATAGCACGGATGACTATCTTGGGACCAATGCTTTGCGCAGTGCTATTTATGGATACAATGGAGATGACTTTGATGAGAATGGGTATGAAAACAATGTTCCACTGCAAGCTATTGCTTTTTTGGGAGGTCCATTTATGGATGCTGATGGAATCGACAATCCATTGCCCGACAATGCATATTCATTGGAAACGAATTCATACGGAAACGCAGCGGCTGGATTCGATGATGATGATATAGATAACGAAAGATACGGATTAAGTCGTTCTGTATATTATGTGTCTGGATCCAATCCCATAAATGGCGATATGAGCACAGCAATGCACTACTATAACTACATGCGTGGAATGTGGAAAAATGGTCAGATGATGATGTACGGAGGAAATGGTGTAAGTGGAGTGGGTGTTGAAGATTATGAAGCAGACTATATGTTTCCTGGAACGAGTGATCCTTTGAATATAGGTACTGATGGCACCGAAGCTCCTGAATGGACTGAGTTTATTGCGAATAATGCTTCTGGCGATCGGCGGATGCTGGGCTCTGCAGGACCTTTTACACTTGAACCTGATGCCGTGCACTACCTTGACCTTGCATTTGTATTTACGCAAAAAGAAAATGAAGAGGATGATTTGTTTGCTCTTGCAGATACCAGATTGAAAGAAGCCAAATTGTTCTACAACGAATTTCTGGAGGATTGCGAATATCATGTTGTTGCGCTGGGACAACCAGATTTGAAGCAGGTGCAGATTTCAGTTTATCCCAATCCTGCACAAGATGAACTTACGATCACAACGCCTTTAACATGGCATAAATTTGAGGTTTCTGTTTTTGATGTTGCCAGCAACCTCGTGAAGAGTATTTCACTTAACGGTGGCACTCAGAAAATAAATCTGAATGATTTGAGTGCAGGAACTTATGCACTGCGCATTCAATACGGGGATCATTTGCTAACTCAAAAAATCATTGTACAATAACAAAAGAGCAAAGTGTATTGGTAATTTACTTCGAAAGATAAAGTAACGAGATACAATTTGGATTAAATGTGCCTATTTATTAGGTAAGTATGTCATTTGACTTTGTGTCATAATGATTGTGTATGGTGCATAACTAAAGTGCCTATATTAAATCAGTATTCGAGTTGCGTTTTATGCGGCCAGCATAGTGCTCCGCACGCATATTAAATGGCTTTTTAAAGGTTAGCAGCAGATCACTCTTGACAGGTAATTATTGCTTTTCTTTAAAGGATATGTATGAATGAAGTGACTTTTGAGAGGATATATTTGGTCAAACAAACCTGTTTCATTATGATTAAAAAACTACTATTTATTTCAGCACTCGTATTTTTAATTAGTCATTGCATAGCACAGCAAACATTCAATGAGTTGAATGCAAACAACATCAATTGCAGCGTCACAGCGACGGGTGATTTGTTCAATCGTTTCCAATCTGACCTGCTTGCCGGTTTTGAAGTTCCGGCGGGCTCAGACTTGCGTACGATTTATGCTGCCAATCTTTGGGTAGCGGGGATTTATAATGCGGAAACTTTTTTCGTTTCGGCAGAGACTTATCAGTTGGTCGGCCATGACTGGTTCACCGGCCCGCTGAGTATTGATGGCAATGCTACAGTATCAACGGCTGCAATGGAAGCATATAATCAGGTGTGGGAGGCCAATACTTCCGATATTGAAATTCACATGAGTTATTTTCAATCATTGCAGGATGGCACAACGGCCGAGTTGTTTCCCGATGGTTACGAAATACCGGCATGGATAGTGGAGTGGCCTGTTCATGGCAATACATCCGAAAATCAAGCGTATATTTTATCGCAGTTTTACGATAACAATGATGATGGCACATACACACCGGAGGCAGGAGATTATCCGCTGTTCTGCGGTGATGAATGTCTGTATTTTATTTTTAACGACAAGGGTGGAGTGCATACCGAATCGGGTGGTTTTCCAACCGGTCTGGAGATACACGGAATGCTCTATGCGTTTAATTCGACAAACAACGACATGTTGGGTAATACCGTTTTTTTGAGATATGAAATCATCAATCGGGGAACCTACACCTTATCTGAAACGTATGTAGGTCTTTGGGCTGATTTCGACATCGGAAACGCAACGGACGATTACGTAGGTACGAATGTAAAAAGAAGTGCCGTCTATGGTTACAATGGAGATGGACAGGATGAAGCAAATAGCAATTCGCCAGGTTATCAGGATGATATACCGATGCAGGCACTTCAAATTTTGGCCGGCCCTGTGATGGATGAAAACCTCGAGGATGATATGCTTCCAGATATGGTTTATTCCTCAGAAACGAATTCGTATGGAGCATTTGCTTTTGGTTTTGGAGATGGGATTGTGGATAATGAAAGATTGGGTTTATCCTCTTCATTGTATTACAACAATGGTATTAACCCAATAAGTGGAGAGCCCGGACTTCCAATTGATTTTTTCAATTATTTACGCCATACATGGAAAGATGGTTCCATTTGTAAACATGGTGGCAATGGTGTTTCTGGTGCAGGTGTGGAAGAGTATGAAAGCACCTATTTTTTTCCCGATGAATCGGATCCCCTTCATCTTGGAACAGACGGTTTAGAAGCATCCCTTTGGAATGAAGTCACCGCAACAAATCCATCAGGTGATAGACGCATGCTCGGCACCTGTGGTCCATTTGAATTGCTTCCCGGAGAAATTAATTTTCTGGATGCAGCTTTTGTTTTTGCTCAGGTAGGGAGTTTGAATATTTCGGTGGAAGAACTAATGGATGAGCGCTTAAAAGAAGCGAAGTTGTTTTGGAATGAAAATTTGGAGAATTGCGAGTTCCAAAGTATCAGCCTGGAGGTAGAAAAACCGTTGGCTCAATTCATTTCAATTTATCCTAATCCCGCGAAAGACATACTTTCTATTTCGACGCCAACGGCATGGAATAATGTCTCGTTGGAATTGTATGATGTGAGGGGTAATCTTATTCGTTCAATCAGTATAAGCGGCGGAATTAATCAAATCAGCGTAGAAGACCTAAGCGCCGGCACGTATGCCGTAAAAGTGCAATGCGGCGACCACTTACTCACCCAAAAAATCATTGTTCAATAGCCACGAACAAGACCTTTTACCATTGAAGAAACGGGGGCTTTGATTAGCTCCCATTTTTTTTGTGTTCGCTTGTTTGGATTTTTTTTCGCGGGCCAACCAATAAGCTCTTTTCAGTATTTCTCTATTGCAAAACCATTTGCGAAGCAAATCCTTCATTCCTTAAATTCTTAATGGTGAAATAAAAGTGCCGAAGGCACTATAAAGCAATTAGCAATGTGATTTGATTTTTCTTTAAGAGAGTTTGGCAGAAAGGAACTTCAATCTTCAATGGGAGTGAGTCCCTAACTCTTATCCCCACTCCTCGGCCTATCCCACCAATCTGTATTCGGACGTATCCATGTCAACCGAATAGATCCCTGAAAAAGAAACATATTCTTAAACTCATTGTCGATGCCGGTAACATTGTGACCATTCAGCATTTCGGTGAAGTCTGTCAACTCTACTTGCGGATACCATGTCGCCGATACTTCTGGTGTTATGATAAAATTGCCTACCGTTAGTAAATGATACCCCGTTCCCATTCCCAAACTAAATGACCCTTTGATTGGCCTGTATTTTTCGCCTTCTTCTGCAAATAATAACTCGCCGTCCGTGCGCACAAATGGCATAAAGAAATTGAATTGAGGAGTTGTGGTTAAAAACCATCTTGGACCCAATGGACCACAAACCTGGATGCCTTTGATCAACGCTTTTGGATGATATCGAAATAAAGTAGAAAACGAAAGCAAATGAAATCCGGCAGATTTTGCAACATCAAAGTTCTGCGCTGAAGTTCCATACCGGTAATACCCGAGTTGTGGCACCATGTGCAGTTGACGGAAATGATGCAGTTTCCAATTCAGTCCCAGAGTTGCGCCATATCCGTGCGTAAGCGGGATTAATTTTTTCTCATTCCATGGCCGCGAGAAATTATAGAGTTGAATTGTATGGTCCATCTCGGGTGAATGCAGCCAGGCATAACGAATTTCGCCGGTCCATTGCCCTTGCACAGCAATTGAGCTAACTAGAACGAAGCAAATTGCAGCTAGAAATAACTTCATGCGCATATTCTTGAAAAGTGAGCCTGCATTCTTCATGCGTTTTCGAGGATTTCGTTCACCGCACGCAATCCCGTTTCCATGGCACCATGCACAGTAGCATGATGTCCGCCGTTGTGTGTGGCTTCTCCGGCAAAAAAGACTTTGTTGTTGATGGGTTGTGCAATCACTTCGCGCGCATTGCCCATACCAGGTAGTCCGAATGAATACGCTCCACGAACATAAGGTTGGGCTGACCAATTCTGGACATGATGATCTACGTAATGCAAACTGGCATCACCAATAAGCGTATCCAGTTCCGCCAGTACCGTTGGAATCAAATTTTCACCTAAAGCCTGTAGCGTGGCAACATTGGGGCCTGTGACAAATGCTGTAATAATGTTGTCAGTGCCTCGTCCAACGCCAGTAGCCCAAAATTCGGGTACCAAACCATCACCAAATAGACTACCTGTATTTTCGGGCCATACACGCTCATCAAATTTGAGAATGATCTTCATGCCACGATCCATGCCGATTTTATTCAATGCTGTTATCCGCTCATTTGAAAGTGGCGGATTAAAAGTGATAGAAGGCAACTTGAGCATGTTAAGTGGAATGGTCACAATCACTTTTTCGGCTGCGTATTCTGCACCGTTACTTGTGAGAATAGTAACTCCAGAACCGGTATAATCAATAGAGGTAACAGGTTCGTTCAACACCGTTTTTCCAATGATGGGTTCAAAAGCTTTTTCGAACAATGAAAGCATATCGGTATTCGCCAGCCATTTATTTTCTTCCCCTGCAGTCCAGCGCTGGTATTGTTGCAACAGTCCATACATACCGATCTGATCGATGGAAGTGCCGTTTTCATTTCCGATCAATGCATTGAATATATGGATTACATTGTTGTTAATACCAACTCCCCAGGATGCGGCTGTGATATCATTGCCGGCATAATCTGGCAAAGAATCTATGAGATCCATCATGTTGTTGAAGAAGGTATTTTCTGTTGCCTGTTC
>JBJXFC010000231.1:0-11664 GCA_046153915.1 Flavobacteriales bacterium | reverse complement strand
TTAGCTTCAAAACCAAATTGCTGATGCAAGGCGCTCAAGCTGATCCTGTACAGAAAGCAAGCGTCATTAAAGAAATTCTTCAAAGCATCGTAGCTATTCCAGATTCGGTTACCAGAGCCTTATTTATTAAGCAATGTAGTAAGATGCTTGATATACAGGAAACGTGACAAGGGTTGTTCATGCCTGGAAGAAAGGGGATGAGTTGGAACTGCGTGAATCCCTTTATGCGCATGGCAAAGAACTCAAGGTGAAAAAAGGCGACTGGGTGAAACGTGGACAGGAAATAGCGACGATTGGCAATGCCGAAGGAGTTTACTTAGCGCATTTGCATTTCGAAATCAGGGATTCGATATGTATGGATGTTGGACCGGGATATAGCACGAATCGCGCTGGATACCTCGATCCTACCGCTTTTATCAAATCACATCGCAAATTGAAATAACCAAAAATTATCAGATCATCTTTTCTAACTGACGCTGAAGAGCGATCATTTTGATGGCGGTGATAGCAGCTTCAGTTCCTTTGTTGCCGAGACTTCCACCGCTTCTGGCGCGAGATTGTTCGATGGTATTGTCGGTGAGCACACCAAAAATGACAGGCTTTTTATAGTGAAGAGCTACTTCTTGCACTCCCATTGAAACACCATTGCACACAAAGTCGAAATGTTTGGTTTCGCCCTGAATAACACAACCGAGGCAGATAACGGCTTCTACGGAAGAGTTTTCGAATAACAATTGTGCACCTGAAGGAAGTTCAAAGCTTCCCGGCACATGAATTACTTTGAGATAGTCCAGTGTGGCTCCGCAATCGGAAAGCGCTTCCTGGCAGCCTCTCAAGAGGTTGTCAGTAATCTCAGCATTCCATTCAGAAACAACAATCCCGATGCGCATATCACGTGCATCGGGAAGTTGAGATTTATCGTAGGTGGACAGATTCGTTGTTGCCATAAGGTAGAGATGGCAGGCTGCTTATTGCATGGCGTTCAAAAACGCGAGCAATTTTTCAGATTCCATGAAGTCCGGATTTTTTTTGTCGTAGTTGTCTACAACATATTGAAGCAGTGATTTTGCCTTGTCGTTGTTGCCCAATTCCATCTGTGCTTTTGCAGCTTTCAGACTATAAAAAGGACCCGTGTAATCGCGGCTTGCGCTGTTGTTGGATTTCTTGGCAGTTTTCTCCAACCAGGAAGCACCTTCATCCATTTGACCGAGGTTGATATACATATCGCCCACATTGCCCATGGCCAAAATGCCCAATGCATTGTCGTCGAAATCGGCCTTTTTGAAATGCTCAAGTGCAGCGTTAAAATCTCCTTTCACATCGCGGAAATAAACACCACACCAGTAGTTGGCGCGCATTCCGGCTTTCGTGCCAGCGAAATTTTCGGCGATTGTAAGGTATCCATCGCTACCATCTTTGCCATTTACAGCCCATTCCAAAGAATCCTTTTCAGCCCAGTAATCACAAGGATAAATGAGGTTTGCTGCATCCTTTTCTTTTGGCTGCTTATAGAGGAACTGATAAGCGAAAAAGCCAGCAAACGCCACTGCAACAATGCTGAGGACACTGATTATTGTTTTGCGGTTTTTCTCAAAGAATGATTCAGAAGATGCAATCACTTTCTGAACATCCACGATTGTATCGTCTGCGCTCTTTTTTGCCATAGTCTTTAAAAGAAATTTTTGATAAGGGCGGCAAAAGTAATAGATGAAGGCCAATTTCTGACAGAATAGCGCTTCATTTCGGTGTTTGTCTGTCTAATTAATTGAATATCAGAGTTTAATTGATAAATTTGGATAGCCGGAACTGGTTTTTAATCCATTGATTGTGAGATGGATAAATGAATACCCGCGGATCTCCGCAAGTTCCAATTTCGATCCTTCCATAGTTGACTTTGGAAATAACTGGAACTTCTTCAAGGACAATCATAAAATATAATTACTCATGGTCTGATGGTATGCTCTGACAACAGTCCTATTTTTGGCATTGCACTTCTGCAATAAAAAGGCAATCATTCACGCTTTAGACGAAAATTCATCCATGTTTAGAAATCTGTCCTGTTTTATCCTCTTTGTTTTAACCTGTATCTTGCCTTCAACGGCTCAGAAAAAGTACCAAAGTTTGATGTGGGAAATCCGCGGCCCCGGTATGGAAAAACCTTCTTATTTATATGGGACAATGCACGTCAGCGGAAAAATGGTTTTTCATCTCGGTGATCAGTTTTACAATGCCATCGAAAAGGTGGATGTTGTAGCACTTGAGCTTGAGCCCGAGGCATGGTTGCAAGCCATATTCGACGACAAAGACAGTCGTTGGTATAGCCGCGGAGCAGGTTCATGGAATGATGAGGATGGATGGAACGATAGTTATGATCGTTCTGTTCCGCCGTTGCGCGACAATTTTAGTATCCGATCAGAAATAAGTGAACGGGTGCAGTATGCGATGATGTATGATCCATCGCTGCTCAATTATATGTTGTTTCGGTATGACAATTATGGAGCGAGTGCCGATTTTGAAGAAGACACCTGGCTGGATATGTACATCTATCAGACCGGAAAAAAAATGGGTAAAGAAACCCTTGGTCTTGAAACCTATGAGCAAAGTGGAAACTTCATGAAGTTGGCGCGCAAGGAAGAGCGCACGATGAAGAAGAAAAAGAAAAAATCGTTTGATGAACGCGATCGTCGCGAGATGAATGAAATGCAGGATCAATTGGAACCCGCATATCGTCGTCAGGATTTGGATTTGATTGATTCTTTGAACAAACTCACAACAAGCGAAGCTTTTGATAAATACATTTTGGTTGAACGCAACAAAGTATTCGTAGCGCGCATGGACAGTGTTATGAAATCTGGCAGAACGATGTTTGCAGGAATGGGATGTGCACATTTGCCTGGGACAACCGGTGTCATAGAAATGCTTCGCGCATTGGGTTATGAAGTAGAGCCGATAAGCAAAGGCGAACGTGATGCCAAACGCCGCGAAAAGTTGGAAAACACCATTTACAAGAGAGATTACAAACCCTATACAACAAAGGATGGTCAACTTTCATTTGTAACACCATCTCCCGTTTATGATCTGGGGGCGGGCGACAATGGTTCGTCGGTAATCAGTCTCGACATTCCGAATGGAAGTAGTTTTATAGTGTACAGAATGAAAACCCATGCAGGTTTAAAAGGACTGAGTGATGAAGACATCATGCTTTCGATTGACAGCATATTGTATGAAGCTGTTGCTGGAGATATCATTTCACAAAAGCGCATCAAGGTTCAAGGTTACAATGCACTGGATATTGTGAATCGCACTCGCCGCGGTGACTATCAGCGCAAACAATTAATTCTACTGCCCGAAGAAATTCTCTTATTGAAACTCACAGCTACGGGCAACAAGGTAAAAAATGGGTATGGCGATCCTTTCTTCAGTTCTCTGAAAATTAATCTGCCACCTGCTGGAGATTTCACACCGTGGGCATCGCAGGATGGAAGCCTCAAAATGGCTTTGCCCGGACACATCGCCTATTACAATCGCAATCTCGATCAGCCCGTTACAAGCGATTTTGAAGTGAACAGTTATGTTGCCGATAAAAAGGAATACTACGTCGCGCAACGCTACTCCATATACAATCCGGGTTATATGGATGAAGATGAATATGAAGCCAATCGTTTGGCCGATGCGTTCGAAGAAGACAATAAACTCAAAGAAGTCAATCGCAGGTATTTACTTTACAAAGGATATCCCGCAGTGCGATCTCATAGCAGAACAAGTCAGAACCAGGATGTATATTCCATGTGCCTGATCCAGAATCTCAACTACTGCGTATTTGCTTCTTTTGGATCCGACTCCCTGCGAGCAGATAAATTTCTCAACTCAATTGAATTCATCAAGCCTGTTTATTCAAAATGGCAGGAATTTGCAGACACTACAAATCATTTCAAGGTGATTTTGCCCTACGAACAACTGCAGGAGAAAAAGGATGATGATTATGATTGGGGATGGTATGGTGGTGATGAAGAAAAAAATGAGTATGAAGGCGCACGTGGAGGCAATTATCTGTCGCCGCATGGCAGCCCCGATGCGGTGATGGTTCAATGGCAGCGCATGGACAAATACGAATGGATCGATGATACAACAGATGTATTCGAAGACATCTATGAAAACTACATTGAAGAAAGTGCTTATCAATTGATGCAGGCAGATACGAGCTGGAATAACACTGGTTTTGTGCTCAATCTTGTTTATGGCGACACATCCTGCACACGAAGAGAGATTTCGCGCATACAGATTTACAATCATACACGTTATGATATGACTGCGAGTTATGATAGTCTCACTGGTCCGTCGGAATTTGTGAAAAAAGTATTTGAGACATTTGTTCCAACCGATACGGTATTTGCAACGTCCGCTTTTGTTAATCCAAATGCACTTCTACTCGAAGATGTTTTCAGCGCGGATAGCACAACGCAGGCAAATGCAATTGGAATAATAACTTCCGTAAGTTTTAAGGAAGAAGATGTAAAAGCGATTCGCGAAAAATACTGGAAGAGGATCGAAGAAATTAAGGACGTGGATGATAAGAAAGCAGTGCGATCCAAATTGACGTATGCTTTGTGGCGCGATACCACGGATGAAAATATCCGATTTATTTCGGAGGAATTCTATAAATGGGGCGATACGGCCAATTACCAGATGGTATTGCTCAATCAACTCAAAAACATGGATACCAAAGCCGGTATTCTGGCATATAAAAAACTATTGCTGGACGAGCCTCCCATTCCCGGATCATCAGGATCGTATGATTATAACGATTCTGAATCGTATACATCTTTTTCAGATTCACTTGAACTCAATGTGCATCTCTACCCGGAATACCTGCAGTTGATTGCATTGAACGAATATGAATCTCGGGTATATGGTTTGACTTCCACCTTGATTGATAGCAGTTTGATCAAGAAGAATGTGTATGAGAAACAGCTGGGACAGATCGTAATTGAAGCCAAGAATGAACTTAAAAGATTGAATAGTTCGGACGAGGAAGCGTATCGGTTCAATACCTGGGATATGATGAATTATCTTTCGTTATTGCATCCTTACCGGGATCGCCCGGAGGTGAGAGCCATCTTTGATAAGGCTTTTAAAACCAAAAAGACCAAATTGCTTTTGGATTTGGCGGAATTTGAATTGCAACACGATATGAAAGTGGCTGATTCTGTTTTTGCAAAAATTGTAAGCAATGACAAACGTGTAATTCCACTTTATAATATGCTGCGTGAAGAAGAAGCCTTGGAGCTATTTCCGAAAGAATACAATGAACGAGAGCGTATTTTGGAAGTGTATATCAAAAACAAATTTGCGGATAAATACGATAAGACCACAGGCAAAGTAGACAGTGTTTTTAAGATCACTTCGCGACTGGAGAAAATCAAGGGGAAAGAATTTGAGTTGTATTACTACAAATACAAAGTAGGCAATACGGATCAATGGAAGGGTGTCTTGTTTGCATTTGAAAAGAACGACAAGAACGAAGTCTGGCCGCAATTTATAGAGCGCACGGTAACGATAGTTCTTGACAAGGATGAGAATGAGATAGAGGAGATGGACAAAGAATACAAGCGCATGGTGGAAGCCAGCAGACGCAAGTTCAAGTTTACCGATGGGGAGAACTACAGCAACAACAATTGGTATTAGTGAAGGAGTTTTCAGGGAGAGATGCAGAATATTTTTTTAGAACGGATTACGCTTTATAATTTCAAAAATTATGAAGAGGCGGAAATGAAATTTACGTCGCCATTGGTATGCCTGCTTGGCAACAATGGAAGTGGCAAAACCAATATTCTTGATGCAATCTATTATTTGAGTTTTACCCGAAGTTTTTTTAATCCGGCAGATTCTCAGAACATTGCAGAAGGACATGATCAATGTAGTATCAGTGGAGAATTTTTGAGGGGAGAAATGCCCGAAGTAATTCACTGTGCCATTCGCCGCAATCAGAAGAAAATTCTCAAACGCAATTTTAAGGAATACGAAAAGTTGGCAGATCACATTGGTCATTTGCCCTGTGTGATTGTAACGCCTTACGACATCGAATTGATCTGGGAAGGCAGTGAAGAAAGAAGACGATTTATTGATACCACCATTTCGCAATACTCCCGCGAATATTTGGATCATCTGATGCATTACAACCACGCCTTAAATCAGCGCAACAACTTATTGAAGTCCTTTGGAAGCGGTACACCCTTCCAGGCGGATGTATTGGAGGCATGGGATTACCAACTGTGTGAACGCGGGCAAAAAATTCATGAGACGCGCTCACAATTCATGACAGAGTTTATTCCGCTTGTGCAATCCATTTACGAAAAGATAAGTTCTGGAAAAGAAGTTCCTTCGGTAGAATATGAAAGCGAACTTATTGCAGATCGTATGGAGGTTCTTCTGACTAAAAGCCGCGATAAAGACCGTATTCTGGAGCGCACCACTGTTGGTCCTCACAAGGACGATCTGGAGTTTAAGCTGAATGTACGTTCACTGAAAAAATTCGCATCCCAAGGGCAACAGAAATCGTTTTTGTTTGCATTGAAGCTCGCACAATTTGAAATCATACGCAGACACATTGGATTAAATCCTATTTTAATGCTCGATGATTTATTTGATAAAGTCGACGAGTCGCGTGTTCGGCAGATTTTGCATTGGTTATTTGAGAATCACATAGGCCAGGCCTTTATAACTGATACACATCCCACGCGCATCCCTGAATTATTGAAATCGATGCATTTCAGTCACCAGGTGTATGCAGTGGAGGACGGAAAAATTCACCAGCCAGAGATGGCCATCTAACAAACACCATGGCCTCCCGAAAATACACCGATCAGAGTCTCAAGGTACTCATCACCGAAATGTTGAAGAACAGCGGCATGGACAAAAAGTACAGTGAACTCGAGGTTGCCAAATGTTACCGCGAAGTAGTGGGCGAATTGATAGCCAAAAAAACCCTCGACGTGCGCATGCGCAACAAAACCCTCATCATCAAACTTGACAGCGGTCCACTCAAAGAAGAACTGGCGCATTCAAAGAGACGCATCGTTGGACTTGTCAACGAACGCATGGGAGCCGTTGTGGTGGAGGAGGTGGAGATTTGGTGAGAGTAGGGCAAGTCTGACTAACAAGACCCTTCAATACGAATTGGCATGCTAAAGAACAAGTGCATTCTACTTCGTCGATAGCAGATTCCTTGCTACGCTGCGGAATGACACAACATAGTTGTGTAGGGGGCAGAAAAAGAGACAAGAGAAAGGCGGCGCAGCCGCCTTTCTCTTGTCTCTTTTTTTTGCCCCACCCTTAGTACAACGACCTTGACATTCCGCAGCGCAGCAAGGAATCTGTTGTCTATTGCCGCAAAGTCTGATCATCTGCGTTTGCAAAAGGCTAGGCCTAAGCATTGATTTCAATTGGCCGTTGTCAACCGAGAGGAGATTCCACACTTCGCTTTCCTCGTGTGGAATGACGTCTTTGATTGAAACGTTCTCCTTTGAATCTTTACTTTGTATTACACTCCTTTTCGCGATGATCATCTTCGAAGTATTATGCAGTCTAGCGTCTAGAGTCTTTTTTCTAGAGTCTTTTTTCCAGCGTCTTAGCACAAAAAAAGGGAACCATCTCTGATTCCCCTTTTCCTGTTTTTCAGTTTCAGTTTTTAGTTTTCGTCCAATATCACAAATTGTTTTTTGTAGAATTCACCGTTTACAGTCATAGTCATGATGTATGTTCCTGGACCGAGATGCAGTTGTTGTGCATCCCATTCGTAGACCATGCCGCCTTGTGCTTTGCCTTCCATCAACTTGGCAACCAATCTTCCCGAGATGTCATACAAGGCACCTTCGGCAACAGATTGATCAGGCACACTGAATTGAATTTTTAGTTTTCCTGTGCGACCCGGATTCGGATATGCATTGAAGTATACTGCTGCTGGTTGTGGTTCTATCACATGTATCAATTGTTGACCGGTAACTGTGTTGCCGCAGTTGTCAGTAGCTGTCCAGGTGCGCACGATATTGTACGGACAAGTTTCGCTCGTTTGTGTCTGTGTGAAGGTAATAGTTGCATCAGCAGTACAATTGTCTGTTGCCGTCACGGTTGCTGGTTCTGGAATTACATCACCACATTGCATAAACAGATCCAATGGCATGTTAACCAAAGCAGGTGGTGTAGTGTCCACAAAATTGAATGTGCGAACTGCGGTGGCGGTATTGCCGCATGCATCAGTTGCCGTGTAAGTACGTTGAACCATTCCAGCGCATTCATCAGAAGTTGTGATATCTGTAAAGGTCACATTCACGGCGCCTCCGCAGTTATCCGTTACGATTGGTGTCGATGGAATTTGTATTCCACATTCCAATTGTGCTGTTGAATTGAATGGAGCAAACACAGGAGGTTGATTGTCGAATACGGTCACTATTTGTGCGATGGTTGTAGCATTGCCACAATCATCTGTCGCTGTCCAAATACGTTTGATCATATACGGGCAACCATTGGTCATGATCGATTCACTGAAGGTGATTTGAACATCGTTGTCGCAGTTGTCCGTTACAGATAGTTCTACTGCTGGTGTCAGGTTTTCGCAGCTCACCGTCATGTTTTGAGGTGGCGACATGAATACAGGTGCAGATTCGTCAACGATATAAATCGTTTGTGTGTGAGACGAATAGTTGCCACAAAGGTCAGTAGCCGACCAGGTGCGGGTAACGATAGAAAGGCACTCCATCGTTTCTGTTTGCTCCTGGTAAACCACTTCAATACTTTGGTCGCAATTATCAGTAGCCCAGACGTTGTTTACAGGCATTAGATCACCGCAGTTTAGTGTCAAATCACTTGGCAGATTGTGAAGCACCGGATTGAAGTTGTCGATAACAGTTATGGCCTGGCTCACCGAAGTAGAATTGCCACAATTATCAGTTGCTGTCCAGGTGCGTGTTATTACATAAGGACAACCCGATGAGATGTTCTCACTGTAAACAACTTCTACATTTTGATCACAATTGTCTGTTGCAGTGAGTTCTGCAGGTGCAGTAAGATTGATACAGGCCAAAGTCTGATTTGCAGGCACACTTGTGAATTGTGGTGCAATGTTGTCCATGCTGGTGAATGTTCTTACTTCACTGGTTGTATTGCCGCAATCATCTGTAGCGGTCCATTCCATTTGGCGCACAGTCTGGCAACCAATGCCGGTATCTGTCACTTCAACTGTTACGGTGATGTCGTTGTCGCAGTTATCGGTTGCATAAACTCCAAACGAATCTTCGAGTGGAAGTTGGGCGCAACTCAATACAGCATTTTCTGGCACACCAACAAGTTGAGGAGCGCTGTTGTCAACGTAGTTTGTAGTATGCGTTGCAATTGTGGTATTGCCACAATCATCTGTTACAGTCCAGGTGCGAATGAAAGAATATCCACATGAATTGGGTACTGTTGTCGCATCAAGAATCACACTGAGATCTTCATCGCAGTTATCGATGGCAGTGATAACGGCGTCTGGCACAGACTGACCACATTGAAGCGTAACATCCTGCGGCACATCGAGAATTATTGGTGCCACATTATCCATCGTCATAAATTGTCTGGATTCCGATGTAGTATTTCCACAAGCATCGGTAACACTCCAGGTGATGGTGCGCACGGTTGAACATCCATTCACATTGTCATCATAGGATGATATTACTGTGAGGGTATTCGCACAATTGTCAGAAGCTACTACATTAAAATCTGTTGCATTTGGAAGATTGCCACAGGCTACAGTGCCATTCTCAGGCAAGCCCATCAATTCAGGCGCAACAGCATCTGAAATGCTGAAATTGCGAGATTCTGACTCAGTATTTCCACATGCATCGGTTGCAGTCCAGGTAATAGTGCGTTGAACATTGCATCCTGTTCCGCTGTCGTCAATCGTAACATTGATTTCAACATCTCCTGTACAATTGTCTGTTGCTGTTACCAAGAAAGTTCCTTCATCAGGCAATTGACCGCAGCCGAAACTTCCGTTTTCAGGTAAGCCGCTTAATATGGGCGCCGCATTGTCTACATAGGTTGTGGTTTGTGTTGCAGAAACTGAATTTCCACAATCGTCTATGGCGGTCCAGGTTCTTACAAAGGCATATCCACATTCGAGTTGGATTGTATTTGCGCTCAATGCCAGACCGGGTTCGGTTGAACAATTATCAAGAGCAACTACAACAGCATCAGGAACGGGTTGTCCGCATTGCAGTGTTACGTCCTGTGGCACTCCAATAAGTACAGGCGGAGTATTGTCTTGTGTGGTAAATGTTCTGGTTGCAGTAGCAGTATTTCCACAATCATCTGTTGCTGTCCAGGTGATAGTGCGCGTTACGTTGCAGCCAGTTCCTTCATCAATCGCATCAACTGCAATAGTTACATCGGTATCGCAGTTATCACTCGCAGATACATTGTATTCTGTAGAAGATGGAAGACCTCCGCACAATACACTTCCATCATTTGGTATGTTGTGTAAAATTGGATTTTCTGTGTCTACCATCGAGAATACACGAGATGCTGAAGTTGTATTTCCACAAGCATCAACAGCGGTCCAGGTAATTGTGCGCTGCAAATTGCAACCTTCTCCACTATCTGAAACTTCACTTGTCAATTGGATTTCATCATCACAATTGTCGGTTACTGTTACATCGAAATTTGTATCCAATGGGAGACTTGCACATCCTGCAGTTCCATTGGTCGGCAGGTTTACAAGTGTCGGTGCCGTTGTATCAATAAATGTAGTGCTTTGAGAAGCGGTCGTTACGTTACCACAAGCATCAGTGGCAGTCCATGTGCGCACAAGGGTATGTCCGCAATCGCTTTGAATGGTCTCAGCTGTGAGACTTACAACAGGTTCCATATCGCAGTTGTCGATAGCGCTAACAACAGCGTTTGGAACATTTTGTCCGCATTGCATTTCGGCATCCTGTGGAACACCGACAAGAATTGGAGCTGTGGTATCGCTGCTTGTAAATGTGCGTGATGCTGATGAGCTGTTTCCACAGTCGTCGGTGGCAGTCCAGGTGATGGTGCGCACCATGTTGCAACCTGAAATCTGATCGTCCACAGATGACTCAATAGCGACGTTCGCATCACAATTATCCGTTGCACCAACTGTGAAGTCAGCAGCCACTGGAAGATTACCACAAGCAACTGTAGCGCTTTCAGGCAAACCACCGAGTACAGGATCAGTCTCATCTGTAATTCCAAAAGTGCGTGTTACTGAAGTTGTGTTTCCGCAAACATCAGTTGCAGTCCAGGTAATTGTACGCGTCATATTGCAACCAGTACCCTGATCACTGTAGTTTGATTCTAGAACAATGTCCTGCAAACAATTGTCTGTGGCTACCACATCAAAGTCTTGTGGTGTTGGAAGTGATCCACAAGCAACAATGGCATTATCTGGCACATTGCTTATGACAGGATCGGTGGTATCGATAAATGTTGTTGTCTGAGAGGCCGTGGTTGTATTACCACAATCATCGGTAACTGTCCATGTGCGGATCAAAGAATATCCACAATCATTGAGAACAGTATTTGCACTCAGTGCAACGATTAAGTCGATAGTACAATTGTCAATAGCGCTTACTACAGCGTTTGGAACCGATTGTCCGCATTGCATTT
>JBJXFC010000229.1:0-13730 GCA_046153915.1 Flavobacteriales bacterium | reverse complement strand
TCGTGCCCATTTTACTTTTTGTTATTACAGCGTTGCTTGCCACCACGTTTGCAGTCCTCGCTACCCGACCAAGAGTGACCAACAATATCATTACGAGTGATGACGTAAAGGCTAAAAAATCAACCTTATTGTTTTTCGGCAGTTTCACAAGTCTTCCTCTCAAAGATTTTGAAGATTCTATGCTAACGATCTTGCGTGATGATGAATACCTCTACAGGTGCATTCTTGCAGATTTTCACGGGCAGGGTATGGTACTTAAACGCAAGTATAAATTTTTGCGTTATTCCTACACTGTTTTTTTGGTTGGCATTATTTTATCAATTCTGGCGTTTTTGATTGCTCAGTTTCAAATGGCCACGGTATAAGGATTTGCGCCATAAATGAGAATTATAAGGCACGCCTATTTTCTCCCCGTCCAACTTTTAAAAGCCAAAGAAACTCACTTCAAAGTAAATAGTAGAAAGTCAAAGAAAAAGCAATTAGCGAGTGGTGTTTCCCAAAATTTTCGAAGCATTACTTATCGTGATTCTCTCCCCTGCCGAAACTGCTGTTACAAAAGCATCCGGATATCCTTTTGAGTGCAAACTTTGAACAAACTCAAACGCCTCTTCGACGCTGGTGAACTGACCCGTGGTGTAGCGATAGTGCACGCCGTCGGTGTTGTCCAGATAGAGATTGGTAAACTTGCGGTAAGCCGAAAGATCACTGAGTTCTTTATTGAATGAACCCAATTGCACCGTGAAGAATGTTCCTTCTGATTCTTTGATGGATACACATTTGAATTCACCTTTTGATTTTACGGAGGCGGTCTTCTTTACAGGCGCATTGGTTTCTTTTTCGACTGCCACTTGCTTTTTGACCTCACTCTCAGAATAGGTCACTTCGGGCATCTTCAGTTCTTCTTTGACCACCTCTCGTTCTTCTTCTTTTACAAGCGCCTGAGCTGGTTCAACAACCGTTTCTTCTATTTTTACTACGTCTGCAACGGGTTTAGATAAAGTTACTTCGATCGATTCCTGAGGTTTTTCAACTACTATTACCGTTCCACGACCTTCACCTGCAGAACGTCCGTTTTTCATTTCCAAAAGTTGGTCATTGCTGTAGGTTAGCAGCATATCGAGCTGACTGATAATTTCCAGAATTTGGTTCATCTGTTCTATGCCAAGCGCTTCCATAGCAAAAGACAAACGACCATTTTTAGCCTGATCTATTTCTTCCTGCATGGTGTATCCTTTGGCCATCGTTTCAGCGGCTTCTTGCATCTGAGTTTCGGACTGTTCAAAGAGATATTGAATTTCATTGTAGATCATTTCTCTTAATTCAATGCGCGGCTTGTTGGCTGCGTAAACTTCTGAAACTTTGACGGTCAGGCGATCATATTCCGACTGTGTGTAATACGACAATACTGCGGCATCCTGAATTTCGTAGTGGGCTTTTTCTTTTCTGAGTTTCTCTTCTTTCTCATTTAGTTTGGGATTTTCTCCATTGGCTTTTTCAGCTTCTATCCGCGACAATTCTTCATTCAGTTTTTTGATATCGTCGTGGTGCTGGAGTTTTTTATTGTCAGTTTTTTGACGTTCTACCAAATCTTTAAAGAAACTGGTTTCATAAGCCATCAAAGGATCCATTTGTGTTCTGCGCGTAAATAATCCTTTTACAATTTCCTCATTTCCTGACGAATGAATGCGAATTGCAATGGGATGATTGGACGATGATGGAAGCGCTGCATGAGAATGGTGAGAGGACCCAAAAATGCAAAGCATGGCGCTAATAGCGAGTGAACGAAGTCCACAGAATTGGTTTAGGTGCATGTTAGAAAGCGGTTAAGGAATAACTGACATCAAATATCGTGATTTTTGCCTTTGCCCGAAAAAAAAACGCCCCGATTTCGGAGCGTTTTATTTGAATATCAATGAAATTATTGTCCTAGTAGCAGTTTGACCGCAGCCTCAAGTTGCAAATCCTTGCCGGCCGTAAGCGATTCTGGTGTGTTCGACACCCTAACATCGGGTTCAAGCTGTTTGTTTTCGAGGTAATCGCCTTCTGTATCGATCATTCCCACTTGTGGAATGCCAAAAACAACTCCGTTCTGCAATCCTTCCCACCAAACTGCAGTGCCTGTGCCTGCTACGGGCATTCCCACGAGTTTTCCTATGCCAAGTGCTTTGTAGGTGTATGGAAACATATGCGCATCAGAATAGTTGGCTTCATTCATCACCACACAGGATGGTTTGGTCCATTTGAACTGAGACTCCTTGCCGAGGTTTTGTCCGCGCGGCATCATGGTGATATACTCTTTTCCAGCCAGAAATGTGGCCAGATCATCGTGCAGCCAGCCTCCACCATTGAAGCGTGTGTCTACGATCAAGGCTTGTTTCCCGAAATTCTTACCGAGTGCATCTTCATAAACTACGCGGTAGCTCTGATCGTCCATGCCTCTCACATGCACATATCCAACCTTGCCTCCCGATAGACTATCAACCAGATTGCGGCAGTTTTCGACCCAGCGGTTGTAGCGCAAATTGTTTTCCTGTCCTACTTCAATAGGTTTTACTGTTTCTTCCCAACGTTGATTGGTTGCCGGATCAAACAAAGAAAGCAACGTGTTTACGCCAGCCTTGCGGTTCAATAATTTGTAATAGCTGATATCCTGATTGATTTCTACACCATCAATCTTTTCAATGATAACCCCGGCTTTGATTTTGGTGCCGCTTTTAAGCACAGGACTCTTCGCAATTACTTCTTCAATCTTCAATCCTTTTCCTGCATAGGATTGATCATAGAACAAACCAAGTGCTGCGCTGCGATCTCCATTGGGGTCAAATTTGTTGAAGAAAGCTCCTGTGTGCGATGCATTCAATTCCCCAAGCATTTCGCCCATCATATCGGCAAAATCATAATTGTTGTGGGCATGAGAAAGCACTTTCGCATATTCGGCCTTATAAAAATCCCAACGGACATTGTGCAGATCTTTTACATAGAATTTCTCCCTCACCTGGCGCCAGATGTGTTCAAAGAGATAGGCTCTTTCTGCAGTTTCATTCAATACCATTTCACCTTTGATGGCCACAGGTTTGGTTTCGCCTTTTTCAACATCTACTTTGGTAATGCCGCCATCTGAAATGATAAAGAGATTTTTACCCTCTTTGTCTGGAACGATTCCGCCACCGCCTTGTCCCAGTTTGGCTAGAATTTTTGTTTCCCTGGTGCGCAAGTTGGTTTGCCACAAATCAAATCCTTTCTCGAAACTGGACAAGTAAAACAATTTGCTTCCATCATTCGAAACCCATGCATCAGCGAGATCAGACGAATGGATGGTCAGTCTTTTTTTGCGATCCATCAATCTGTCTAATTCGATTTTAACCGGTTTTAGTTCTTCCGGTTTTTTGTCTTTGTCTCCTTTGTTTTTATCGTCTTTGCCTTTTTTCTTGTCTTTTTCTTCTTCTGCTTTTTTGGTCTTTTCTTCTTCTTCTTTTTTCTTTTTTGCTTCACTGTAAAGCGCATACTCTTCTTCATTCATATTAAACTCATCGTATGCTTCCTGTGTGAAGAATGCCGCGTATACATCGGCCTCACCTCCCCACGACGCATGGTTTTTTTGACCATCGCGGGCCGAAAACCACATCAGCATCTTGCCTTCCATCATCCATTGGGCGCCATAAGCACCGTAGCCACTTTCGCTCAGATTTTGAAGTTTACCTTTTCCATCAGATGATATCAAACCGATTTGTTCGATCCATTGTGCAGAAGGCAGGTAACTTACCAAAAACCATTTGCCATCGGGCGACCAGGAATAGTGTTGGTCGCCATCCGAATAAGAATAATTGAGATTTGCAGGAACAATTTCACGAACAACTTTGGTCGCCATGTTTATGACTTTAAGTGCAGTGCGCTGTTCCAGAAAGGCAATTTCTTTTCCATCAGGAGAATAACTTGGCTGAAACGTTTCTTCTGGTGTGTTGAGAATGACTTCTTCTTTGATTGTTGTGGAAAGGAAAAAATAATTTTCTTCTTTGTGCTCTATACTTGACTGATAGATATTCCATGATCCATTGCGTTCTCCCGCATACACAATTGAACGGCCGTCCGGACTAAAATTGATAGAACGCTCTTGCTCGGGAGTATTGGTAATTCGTTTGGTAGTTCCTTCAGCAACGGAGGCTACAAAAACTTCTCCGCGATGCACAAAGGCAACTTCTTTTCCATTGGGAGAAACAGCGAGTTCTGAAGCACCTTGAACGGGAACGATTTTTTCGATAGCTCCATGCAAATCAGAAGCAATGGCTACAGCAACTTTCTGCGGAGCGCCGCCTTCTTTGATGGTATAAATTTCTCCCATCTGATTGTAGCAGATGATGCCGTTGTCGCTGCACGAAATATGGCGCACGGGATGATCTATGTGGGAAGTGATACCCGTGGTGGAGCCAGATGCGATGTCCATTTTGTAGATATTGCAATTGCCTCCTTTTTCTGATGCGAAATAAATGGATTTGTCATCTGGCGAAAAGACCGGATTTAAATCTTCTTCTTTGAATTTCGTAAGTTGGGTATGGGTATTCGTCTTAAGATCACATATCCAGATATCTCTTGTTACAGATGAAGTATGGTGTTTTCTATAGTCGTCTTCGTATCCTTTTTGATCCTGGTAAACAAGTTTTTCGCCTTTCGAATCATAGCGCGCCCAAAGTGCAGGGGTGGTCAGCAATTGTTTTTCAGCACCGCCGTTGATAGAAACGGAATACAATTCTGGCATCGCACCGGTTGGATATTGTTGATTGGAAGCCTTATCCAGACGCGATGACGCAAATATGACCTGCTTGCTGTCAATCGTAAAATCCGATGGGATATCCACTCCTGAGTAATAGGTGAGGCGCGTGGCTTGTCCTCCTGATGAAGAGACGATAAAAACATCCGGATTTCCATGGCGATCTGAAGCAAAAGCAATCCATTTGCCATCTGGTGACCAGGTGGGCATAAATTCGTAGGCCTCAGCAATGGTGATTTGTGTTGCTGCACCACCTGAAGTTGCAACAGTGTAAATGTCGCCGCTATAGCAGAACGCAATGGTTTTGCCATCTGGTGATATAGATGTGTAGCGCGACCACATGGGAGTGGTTTGCGAAAAGATAGAGGTTTGGGCCAGAATAAGGCTTAAAAGCAATAGGTATCTCATGAAAAGGCGATTGGTTTAGCGGCAAATAAACGTGGATTGACTCCACCACAAAAATTAATATTTCTAAAAGAGCGCATTGTTTGCGCTTTGCTGCACGGGCTTGGAATTTTATTTATCTCAATTCACAGTATTCAAGTTATACCAACTGTCAGGGAGTTTCAATTTCAACCCGATATCCTGCATGCGATCGCACATTAAAAACGGTACCATCAGCGAAAAGGAGGTATTGGCCTTTTATCCCTGACAGCTTGCCCCGAAATTCAGGGATTGTGTCCATTTTCAATGATTTTACTTTTTCCGGATAGCTCAAAACCGGGTAGCCTATAGTTGTGATGGTATCATCATCATGAAAAAATGGCTCATATTCTTCGGGCAATAGGGAAAGTGCTTCTTCTTTTTTTGAACTGAGTGATACGTCAAAAGGGGTGTTTTTGAGCATGGCCTGCCAGGCCGTTTTATCTGCAAAGTGTTCTTTCAACGCCACTTCGATAAGGCCTGCCAATTGTCTGTATGGTGTTTCTGCGATGATAATGGCCTCAGTGGCGCCCTGGTCGATCCAGCGTGAAGGCACGTTGGTCACTCGAGTTACACCCACTTTGACATTGCTCGTTTTGGAGAGATACACATAATGGGGTTTGTTGTGATGTTCCTCTTCCCATGCCGCATCGCGGAGTGCAATTCCTTCATGAATGCGGCTTAGTTCGGGCCTTATAATGCTTTCAACTGCCATAGGAGAGGTCAACCAGGCATCATAGCTCATACCTTCTCCAAAGGTCTTTTTTATTTTTTTGCCCGTAGCAACGCAGTGGATATCACCTGTGAATCGAATGGTGATTTCTTCTCCCAACAAGGGATTCATGAAATAAGTCCCTGTATTTTCGAGGCTGTCATAGATAGGAAGGATGTATTGCGCCTCTCCATCAAGGGATGTGCGCATTTTTCTCAGATTGGTTATTATTTTTGCCACGAAAATTGGATTTTAGGTTCATTTTTGCAAACGCAAATGAAAGTCAATACTTCACAAAATGCATTACAATCGTTCGTAGATTCTGGTTTTAAATCAGCCATGTCTTACGGCGAATACCGCATTCTCATTCACAAACTTCACGAACAAAACAAGGTTACGGGCTCAAAACAGACGGCTGAATTGCTTGAATACAGTCGCCTCAACGAACAGCGCATGAACCGCTGGGACAAACACTTCGGTGTAAGAGAGGATGTTGCCAAGGCCCTGGCTGGAGTTAAAAAAAAATATACCTGGATAGCGATCACAGAAGGATGGTGTGGCGATGCGGCTCAGTTGTTGCCTGCCATGGAGAAATTTACTTTTTTGAATTTGAATATCAGTTCGAAATATGTTCTCCGGGACGACAATCCTGAATTGATGGATATGTATCTTACTCAGGAATCACGGTCTATTCCGATAATTATTTGTATCAATGAGCAGGGCGAGGAGGTGTGGCACTGGGGTCCTCGTCCCAAAGACGGACAAAAAATTCTGGATGAGGCAAAAAAAAATGGCACAGACAAAGACGCCGCCAAAGAAGAACTGCACCTGTGGTATGCACGCAATAAAATGGAAGCTTTTCAGAATGAAATGATAAAGCTTATCCGTAAAATGCAGTAATTCTTTAAGAGAAATTCTGCATTTCCACAAGCTGACGGTAAATTCCACCAGCATTCATCAATTCTTCGTGTTTGCCCTGTTCGGCAATTTTCCCATCCTTGATCACAATGATTTTATCCGCTTTTTGAATGGTAGACAAACGATGCGCTATCACAAGCGAAGTCCTGTTTTCCATCAGTTTGTTGATGGCTTCCTGGACCAGTTTCTCACTCTGAGTGTCCAGTGCGGATGTGGCTTCATCCAAAATCAGGATCGGTGGATTTTTAAAGACTGCACGGGCAATCGCCAGGCGTTGTTTTTGACCACCACTCAATTTATTTCCCGCATCACCGATGTTGTAATCGTATTGCCCATCCAGCTTTACAATAAACTCTTCCGCATTCGCAATTTGAGCTGCCTGCCTGATGGCATTCATGTCGATACCTACAGCACCGAGTGCGATGTTGTTTTTGACAGAGTCATTGAAGAGTATCGAGTCCTGCGAAACAAAACCCATGTGTTTGCGCACGTCTTCCAATTTGTATTTATTGATTGGGATTCCGTCGATGAGTACTGAACCATTGATGGGGTCATAAAACCGCGCAAGGAGAGACGCCAATGTACTTTTTCCACTTCCGCTGGGTCCAACAAGAGCAACAGTTTGACCTTTTTCGATGGTGAAACTCACGTCGTCTATCACATGATCACCAAAATAGCCGAATTGTATTTTTTTGAATTCGATATTTGTATTGAACGTGGGAAGTGGTTTGGCATCTGGCAGGTCATAAACCGTCACTTCTGCATCCAAAATTTCGCGCACTCTTTCCAAAGATGCCGCACCTTTATTCAACTTAAAAATGGCATCGCTGAATGCCCGGGCGGGTTGAATTATCTGTGAGAAAACAATCAAATAATAGATCAACATTTCTCCGCTCGTTTCGCCAGTCAACACAATGCGACCACCCACAAAAAGCAAGATGGAAATTACAATAAGCGAAATAAACTCACTCATGGGTGAACTCAAGTACTCGCGCTTATACAAGCGATGCATCAACTTAAAATAATAATCGTTTTTGCGATCGAACTTTTGTGAGAATTGTTTTTCTGCGTTAAATACTTTGAGAATACGAATGCCGGTAAGTGTTTCTTCAATGGTGCTTATCATATCACCCAATGAGTCTTTTCCTCGTTTGGCAGCATTCTTTAAACTCTTGGCAATGCGGGAAATGAGAAAACCGCTAACTGGCAAAAAGATCAGCGCAAACAAAGTGAGCTTCCAACTAATAAGAAACAACGTTCCAAGCGACATCAAGATCATCACTGGTGATTTGAGTAATGCTTCAATGGTGCCAATAACAGAAAACTCGATTTCCATCAGGTCATTAGTCATGCGGGAAATGAGATCTCCTTTTCTTTCATTGGAGAAAAACGCAATGGGAAGATCGAGAATCTTATTGTAAAGTTGGGCTCTCAAATCGCGGCTTACCGATGTGCGAATTTTGGCAATGCTCAACAGTGAAATGTAGTTCACGAAGTTCTTCATCATGGCAAGCACTGCTATTAGCCCGCACATGATTGCCAGAGTTGTAACTTGACCGTATTCTGCTATAAAACCATTGAGCCACTCGCTCAGTTCTGCCATAATGCCCGATGAGGCAGTATTCGATGCGTTTCCGGATGGCTTGTCAACCCGAAAAAGGATATATAGAAATGGAACAACACTGAAGAATGTAAATAACGAAAAGAGGGCATTGAGGATATTGAAGAACAAATTCGAGATCAACTCGGGTTTGTATCCACGTACAAGTGAGAATATTTCTCTGAATCTTTTCATGCCTAGATGAACTGCCGCTTAGCGAAGTATTGATTTATAATTCGGATGACAACAAATCCATCCCTGTGTAATTCTGAGGGGTTATTGCGTGCAACTCCTTTTTGATTGCATCATTCACATTCAATTGATCGATGAATTGCTGAATATCGTTTTGTTGAATTGAAGACTTGCCTCTGGTCAATGATTTTAGTGCTTCATATGGTTGCGGATAATTTTCACGCCGCAGAATGGTCTGAATCGCTTCGGCAACAACTGCCCAGTTATTGTCCAAATCTTCGCGCAATGCAGCTTCATTTAAAAGCAATTTGCTCAATCCTTTCTCGATGGAGTTGAATGCTATTAGCGTATGTGCAAATGGAACACCAATATTGCGCATCACGGTACTGTCAGTTAGGTCGCGTTGAAGTCTGGAAACAGGTAATTTGGCTGAAAGATGTTCAAACAATGCATTGGCAATTCCAAGATTTCCCTCCGCATTTTCAAAATCAATTGGATTCACTTTGTGTGGCATCGCGCTAGATCCAATTTCGCCCTCTTTCGTTTTTTGCTTGAAGTAATCCATGCTGATGTAGGTCCACATATCGCGGCACAAATCAACCAGAATGGTATTGGTTCGTTTTAATGCGTCAAAACAGGCCGCCAGATTATCGTAATGCTCTATCTGAGTTGTAAAGCGGGATCTTTTGAGCTCCAGTTTCTGATCCAGAAATTTATTCGCAAATTCTGCCCAGTCGATGAGCGGATATGCCACAAAATGAGCATTAAAATTGCCTGTAGCCCCGCCGAACTTAGCAGAATAGGGTGTTTCATCCAGGCGATCAAGTTGCTCATCAAGTCGTTCAACAAAAACGTAGATTTCTTTGCCCAAACGGGTGGGGGAAGCGGCCTGACCATGGGTTCTGGCGAGCATTGGAATGTCTTTCCATGCCTTTGCAAATCCAATCAAACTTTCAACAATACGATCCACCATGGGGATATAAATCTCCTTTACTGCATCGCGGAATGACGCAGGAATCGCCGTGTTATTGATGTCCTGAGAGGTGAGCCCGAAGTGAATAAACTCTTTGTAATCCGATAGTCCCAGTGCGTCAAATTGTTCTTTCAGATAATATTCCACGGCTTTTACATCGTGGTTGGTCACTTTTTCGAGGGCCTTGATTTTGAGTGCTTCCGACTCAGGCAATTCCCAGTAAATTTTACGCAGTGCCGGAAACTTATCATGCGAAACACCCGCCAGTTGTGGCAATGGCAGTTCGCATAAGGCTATAAAGTATTCAACCTCAACCCACAACCGATAGCGGATCAACGCAAGTTCCGAGAAATATCCTTGCAAGACCTCAGATTGTGATCGATAACGGCCATCTATCGGTGATATGGCATTTAAAGGGCTTAATTCCATGCTTTCTGAATACTCAAAATAAAGGTGCAAATGTAACCCCTGATGCTATTTCGCCAAGATGTCATTTTCTATAGGTAAATAGCGCCATTTGATTTGCTGTCAAAAAAAACAGGCCCCGGAAATTCCGGAGCCTGTTTCAAAGTAATTCTGGTTAACTATATATCAGGTTACTTAACGCTGATAATCATCTTCTGATGGTAAACTTCGCCATCAACAATCATTTGAATCATGTATGAACCTTGTCCAAGTGAACGTGCGTCCATTTCCCACTGATACAAGCGACCACCATCTGCATTTCCATTCATGATCGGAAGTACTTCGCGACCTGTCACATCAAATATCCCACCTTTCACTTCTTTGTCGGAAGCTACGCTGAACTTCACTGTGAAGTGCTGATCTGCTGGGTTTGGATATGCTGAAAGTTGAACAAAGCCAGGTACTTCAACAGATACATGGATTGTTTGTGTCAAGACTGTTACGTTTCCGCAATCGTCAATTGTACTCCATGTGCGGATTACATCGTATGGGCAGAATTCGTTGGTCTGTGTTTGAGTAAATTGAACAGTAAGATCAACAGCGCAGTTGTCATCAGCAGTTACTTCAGCTACAGCTGGAAGTTCTTCGCCACATGTAATAAATACATCTGCAGGAACACCAATCAAAGTAGGAGGAGTGCTATCAACGATGTCAATGATCTGAGTGCCTGTTACAGTGATATTACCGCAGTTGTCTTCAGCTTGATACACACGCAACAGACTTCCGTAGCACTCACCAGATACAGGGAACTCCTGAATAACGGTGATTTCAACCTGATTGTCACAGTTGTCAGTCGCAGAAACCATATACGATTCTACTTCGTCACATTCTATCACAACATATGGAGGGAATGCTTCGAATACCGGGTAAACTTCATCAATTACGGTTACAATCTGACTTACTGTTGTTGTGTTGCCGCAATCATCTGTAGCTGTCCAGATTCGCTCGATAGTGTAAGGGCAACCTTCACCTTCATTCTCAGCATAGGTTACTGTTACATCAATGTCGCAGTTGTCTGTTGCAGACAATTCAGCCGGAGCAGGAATTGCATCGCAGTTTACAGTGATATCAGCAGGTGCTACGATGATTGGATCAGTTGTATCAACTACAGTGATGATCTGTGGAATTGAAGTTGTGTTTCCACAAGCATCAACCGCAGTGTAGTAACGCTTGATCTGGTAGAAACAATCTTGTTGGATAAACATGTCGTTTGTTGTAACAACTACGTTCTCATCACAATTGTCTGTAGCAGTTGCAGCAGCTGGGGCAGGTATTGGAAGATCGCATTCGATAGTGATATCAGCAGGAATTCCACTGATTACCGGAGCAGTTTCGTCAATCACATAAATGATCTGCTCAGCTGAATCTTCGTTACCACAATCGTCAGTTGCAACCCATGTACGCACAATCATATAACCGCACTCAAGTGCCACTTCTTCTGAATTGAAAGTGATGTTCACATTCGCGTCGCAGTTATCAGAAGCTACAACTATTGGAACAGCAGGAATTTCTTCGCCACACTCAATGGAAGCATCACTCAATGCAGTTTCAATAACTGGGTTTGTAGTGTCAACAACAGTTACAATTTGAGTTGCAGTTGCTGGATTCTGGCAATTGTCATACACATTCCAAGTGCGTGTGATTACATAACCACACTCCATCATGGTAGTGTCAGCAGTCAATACGACGTTGAGGTTTTCAGCGCAATTGTCTTCTGCAGTAACAGCGGCCGGAGCAGGCACGTTATCACATTCTACTGTAGCATTTGCAGGTACACCAATCAACACAGGGTTAGTTGTGTCAACCACGTGAATTACCTGGTAAACAGTGAATGAGTTATCGCAATTATCTGTAGCAGTCCAGGCACGCTCGATGTCATAGCTGCAAGGAGTGAAGTTGGCGATACCGCTGATTGCAGTTACGTTCAAATCATCATCGCAGTTGTCACCAAATACCGGAGTATATGCTGGCTCATCCTGATCACACTCAATGGTCAATTCAGCAGGAACACCTTCAACAATGTATGGCAGAGTAGTATCAACTACAGTGATAACCTGTGATGCAGTTGTTACATTTCCACAATCATCTGTCGCAGTCCAAGTGCGTGTAATCGTGTATGGGCAACCTTCAGTTTGTGTTGTCACAAGACCTACAGTTACGTTGTCATCGCAGTTGTCAGTAGCCGTTACCAATGGAGCACCAGGTACTTCATTGCATTCTACAGTTGCATTTGCAGGAACACCAACCAAAATTGGGTCGATCGAGTCAACAACATGGATAGTTTGTGTAACCAGTGCGGTGTTGTCACAGTTGTCATAAGCAGTCCAGGTGCGAACGATATCGTATCCACAGTTTGTGAAGTTGATTTCATTTTCAGTAGGAACAATGGTAAGGTTTTCGTCGCAATTGTCGTCAAATCCAGGTGTGTAAGCAGGAACCTCTGTATTGCACTCAATTGTCAATTCAGCAGGTACGCTGGTTGTAACATAAGGATCTGTAGTATCAACTACTGTAAGAACCTGAACATGGGAAACATCATTTCCACAGTCATCAACAGCAGTCCAGGTGCGTGTAATTACTGAACCACATTCACCAGCCTCGGTGTTTTCATCGAAATCAACTACAACCTCGTCATCGCAGTTGTCTGTGGCAGTAATAACAATAGCAACTGGAACTTCGTCACATTCTACTGTTGCGCTCGCAGGGTAAGCCGAAAGCTCTGGTGCGGTTGTATCCTGGTAGTGAATTGTGATTGTGCGAACGGATACGTTTTCACAATTGTCTTCAGCAGTCCAGGTATACACTTCGGTCCAGCTATTTGGACAATCACCTGGAGTTACTTCCAGATTAAAGTCAACGTGAACATCAGTATCACATGCGTCTGTGGCAGTTGGCTCAATTATAGAAGCTTGAATATTGCATTCCAAAGTGTACTCTTCATCTTCGCCAGTCAATACCGGAGCGGTAGTGTCATGGATGAAAATGTATTGTACAAACGAAATCGAATTTCCACAATTGTCAGTAGCAATCCATGTGCGCATCAAACCACCTGGGCAAGCGCCACTTACTTCAACTTCGCTGTAGTCAATGTCGAGATCATTATCACAATTGTCTGCGAAAATTGGATCGTTCGTCGGAATTGCATCACCACACTCAATGTTGTATTCAACAGGAGGGTTGTTGGTGATAGTAGGATCAGTTGTATCAGTAACTGTTAAAGTCTGAGAATCAGAAACAGAGTTGTCACACTCATCAGTAGCAGTCCATGTGCGAATGATAGTATACGTACAACCATCACCAGGTACAATTTCCTGATTGTAGCTGATATTCACGTTTTCATCACAGTTGTCAGTAGCAGTTGGCTGAGCCGGAGCAGGAATGTTTGAACATTCAACAGTAGCATCAGCAGGAACACCGCTAAGGATTGGATCTGTTGTATCAACAATGTTGATGTTGCGAACTACAGTTGTAGAGTTTCCGCAATCATCGGTAGCAGTGTATGTCTGGTGAATGAACTCATAACAATCATCAATAGAGATTGAAGAAGCAGCTTCGAGAGTCAATGAATCGTCACAGTTGTCAGACCACATTGGCACGTAAGCAGGAACATCATCAGAACATTCAACAGTGATGTCAACAGGAGCGTTGATGATCACAGGATCAGTAGTATCAACAAAAGTGA
>JBJXFC010000217.1:0-3742 GCA_046153915.1 Flavobacteriales bacterium | reverse complement strand
TCATTACTTTTTGAAAACGACGCTCAAGTGCTTTGTCTTTCTCAAAATATTTTTGATATTCGTTGAGTGTTGTTGCACCAATCGCACGAAGCTCTCCACGCGCCAAAGCCGGCTTCAGAATATTCGCTGCGTCCATGGCTCCTTCCCCACCACCAGCACCGATAAGTGTATGAATTTCATCAATGAAAAGAATAATCTCTCCATCGCTTTTCTGTACTTCGTTTACAACAGATTTGAGGCGTTCTTCAAATTCACCTTTGTATTTCGCACCGGCAATCAATGCTGCCATATCAAGAGAATACAATTGTTTTGATTTGAGATTTTCGGGAACGTCGCCGTTGATGATACGGTGAGCAATTCCTTCTGCTATGGCCGTTTTTCCGGTACCGGGTTCACCAATGATGATCGGATTGTTTTTTGTTCGGCGTGATAGAATCTGCATCACACGGCGAATTTCTTCATCACGTCCGATGACTGGATCTAGCTTTCCTTCGCGTGCGAGTTTGTTGAGATTCTTGGCATACTTCTCCAATGAGTTGTAGGTCTCTTCGGCAGAATGTGACGTTGCGCGACTTCCTTTGCGCAATTCCGTGATGGCACTTTTAAGGTCTTTTAAGGTAACGCCGCTATCACGCAACATTTGCGATGCGCGGTCTTTGCCTTCTGCTATGGCCAGCAATAAATGTTCGAGTGTTACATATTCATCATTGAATTCTTTGAGGTAATTCTGCGAACGATTAATTGTATTGTTGGCTTCCTGGGACAGACTCAATTGACCGCCACTAACTTGTGGTAACGAATCAATTTGTTTGGTGAGGGCTTGTTCAAGTATCGGAAGATTGACATTGAGTTTTTTCAGAAGAAAAGGAGTAACATTTTCGTCTACTTCCAGAATAGCTTTCAAGAGGTGCGCATTCTCGATGGTCTGCTGACCTTTGGCCAGAGCAATCTGCTGCGCCTTTTGAATAGCTTCCTGCGATTTGAGGGTGAATTTTGAAAAGTCCATATATAACGATTTGCGACTGGGTCATCAAGTTTGGAGCCAACGGACTCAGTAGGAAAAATTGTCGGAAAATATCCTCAATCACTGACAAAATCGGGGTTTTGAGCCCGCCATTAGACAGAATAGCAGGTACTGGTATATAAGGAGTACTTCTACTTTTCTTCGGAAAACGAATACGGTGCAGCAATTCTCATAATTCCGCGCGATAGATTGGGTTCTGCTGCCATTTTATAATGAATAATTGCTCCTTGCATCAATTCAGAATGGTTCAACCAATTCATATCCCAGATTTTTCCATTCAGACTGCAGGAATTAATGTAGCGATTTGTCGACGAATTGTTTTCTGAAGTGATAAGAATATCTTTTCCATTATCAAGATGAATTTTTACTTCAGGAAACAGAGGTGCGCCGATAACGTATTGATCCGTGGCGGGGCATACCGGATAAAATCCCAGAGCCGAAAAAACATACCATGCCGATGTTTGACCATTGTCTTCATCACCGCAGTATCCATCAGGTGTTGGATGGTACATGCGATTGATCACTTCGCGCACCCAGTATTGTGCTTTCCATGGTTCACCGGCATAATTGTATAAGTAGATCATGTGTTGTATAGGTTGATTGCCATGTGCATATTGCCCCATATTGGCAACCTGCATCTCCCTAATTTCATGGATGACTTCACCGTAATAACTGCAATCAAAGTCTGGAGGCAAACTAAAAACAGAATCAAGTTTTGCTACGAAGTTGTGCGAACCACCCATTAAATCAATAAGTCCTTTTACATCATGAAAAACGGACCAGGAATAATGCCATGAATTTCCTTCGGTAAATGCATCACCCCATTTGTATGGACTAAAAGGTGATTGAAAATTTCCATCTGCATTTTTTCCCCGCATAAAATTTGTTGAAGGGTCAAATAATTTTTTATAGTTCAAACATCGATTTGCATACAGATCAATCTCCGACTGTGGTCTTTTAAGAGCTTTCGCCAATTGATAAATTGCAAAGTCATCGTAGGCATACTCCAGTGTTCTGGCGGCATTCTCATTGATACCTACGTCGTAAGGCACATAACCAAATTTGTTGTAATAATTTACTCCCAGCCTACCCACTGCCGAAATTGGTCCTTCATTGTTTGCCCCATGTACGAGTGCTTCATACAACTTCTCAATGTCATATCCACGCAGTCCTTTGATATATGCATCTGCAACTACCGAAGCAGAATTGTTCCCAATCATAATATCAGCATAGCCCGGACTTGACCATTCGGGAAGCCATCCTCCTTCCAAATAATCATTCACCAAACCTTGTTGCATTTCTTTATTTATTTCCGGATATACCAGATTCAAAAAAGGGTAGAGAGCCCGAAAAGTGTCCCAAAAGCCCGTGCCTCCAAACATATACCCGGGCAAGACTTCTCCGTTGTATGGACTCCAATGAATGGGTTGCTGATTTTCGTCCAACTCATACAATTTATTCGGGAAAAATAATGTGCGGTACAAGCATGAATAAAAGGTTTGTAATTGCTCATCACTTCCACCCGTAACCTCAATTTTACCCAGTGTGTTATTCCATATTGAACGTGCATTTTGATGGACTTCATCAAAATTATGCTGACCAATTTCAGTTTTTAGATTCAATTCGGCCTGCTCAAAACTGATAAAAGACGATGCTACTTTTAATTGAATATTTTCACCCCTACTCGTTTTGAATCCGACCACCAACCCGGCATGATCTGCCTGTATTTCATTCAATCCTGAAACAAGTTTTTCACCGTCCCAGTTTTTGAACTCTTCTATCTTTTTATCAAAGTAGATGACAAAGTAATTCTTGAAATTGGTGAGTTCCCCCCGGGAATATCGAGTTGTATATCCAATTATTTTATTCTCTTCAGGAATAACTTTTACATAAGAACCTCTGTCCATCGCATCAATAACAATAAATGCACTGTCCGTTTCTGGAAAAGTAAACCGTAAACATGCAGCACGTTCGGTAGGTGTGAGTTCTGCAGTAATATCTGAATCTGCCAGATAAACGCTGTAATAATCCGGTTTGGCAATTTCTGATTTGTGTGAAAACCAGCTCGAGCGAAGTTCCTGGTCAAAGACCATCTTGCCCCTTCCCGGCATTAAAGAAAATTGACCATAGTCATTCATCCAGGGTGAGGGCTGATGGGTTTGTTTAAATCCTCTGATTTTATCGGCGTCATACTGGTATGCCCAACCATTGCCCATCACATTGGTTTGAGGCGTCCACATATTCATTCCCCAGGGTAGCCCCACGGCCGGATAGGTATTGCCATTGGACATTTCGTACTTCGAATCGGTTCCCATGAGTGGATTCACATAATTCAACCAATCTTTTTCCTGAGCAAAGGCACTTCCAAAAAAAGCTAGACAGCAAACCAACAGAATATTTTTCATGAGCGATAAATAAGAATTCTCAAATAAAAAGAAGAATTGCAAGCATAGTTCTTTCTCAACGAAATAATCAGTTGAACCCAGATTATGCAGAGCCTTTCTATTACGAATCAAAATCCCTGTGAATTCGCGCACTTGCTCGTTTCGAGTGCTCAACGTGGGGGTGACCACGTTTGTGCGCTCAAAACTTGCGCGAGCACGCGAATTCTTTGGGTTTTTGAATCTCATGTACGAAACGCACTACATAATCTAGGTTGAATTAATTCTGTTGTTCAATGATTGACTAAACTTGCGCTTCTGATTGGCCCTGAATGAA
>JBJXFC010000216.1:0-4386 GCA_046153915.1 Flavobacteriales bacterium | reverse complement strand
GCCTTTTTGTCTTTGATGGTATATGTTTTTTTAGGCTGGGCACAAGCAGTGAAAGTGATTGCCACAGCTAAAAGAGAAAGGATAAATCGCATCAATTTGTTGTCTGTTTTGGTTGAAACACCATTATTCCAACTATCGAGCCTAAATAAATAACGGAACAGCGCGTCCATAAGAACGCGCTGCAAAGTTTTAAAGTATATAAAGTGAGAAACGAATCCCGGAGCTTAAGGCATATACGGGAATGCTCTACCCGGATAAATCCCATTTTTGCCCAACTGCTCTTCGATTCTGAGCAACTGGTTGTATTTGGCAATACGGTCGCTGCGGGAAGCACTGCCGGTCTTGATTTGCCCGGTATTTAATGCCACCGCCAAATCGGCAATGGTTGTGTCTTCCGTTTCTCCGCTGCGGTGGCTCATAACGCTGGAATAGGCATAGCGTGTGGCCATTTGAACTGCTTCAATCGTTTCTGTGAGTGTTCCAATCTGGTTTACCTTCACAAGAATTGAATTGGCGATTCCTTCCTGAATTCCTTTCGCAAGACGGGTTACATTGGTTACAAACAAGTCGTCGCCAACCAATTGCACGTGTCCTCCGAGTACTTCAGTCATCAGTTTCCATCCTTCCCAGTCATCTTCAGAACATCCGTCTTCGATCGAAACGATAGGGTATTTGTCGCACCATGCTTTCCAGTAGGCCACCATTTCGGTGCTGTTCATCTCTTCGCCGGTGCTTTCGAGAATGTACTTTTTCTTTTCTGCATTGTAGAATTCGGTGCTGGCACAATCCAGAGCGATACAAATATCCACACCGGGCTTATAGCCTGCAGCCTCTATGGCTTGCATCACAAGTTGAAGTGCTTCTTCATTGCTTTTCAGATTGGGCGCAAATCCACCTTCATCGCCGACGTTGGTAGAAAGTCCTTTTTTCTTTAGAACGTTTTTGAGGTGGTGAAATGTCTCCGTGCCCATGCGCAAAGCTTCACTGAATGTATCAGCGCCCACTGGCATGATCATAAATTCCTGCACATCCACTTTGTTGTCGGCGTGTGCACCGCCATTCACGATATTCATCAGTGGAATGGGCAATGTATTGGAACCAACACCTCCAACATAACGGTAGAGGGGCATGCCAATGGCCTCTGCGGCAGCGCGCGCACATGCGAGTGAAACACCCAGAATGGCGTTGGCTCCCATGATTGCCTTGTTTTCGGTGCCATCAATAGCAATCATGGCATCATCGATACCGGCCTGATCAAACACGGATGCGCCATTCAGCTCATCGTTGAGTGTCGTATTTACATTTTGAATGGCTTTGGTAACACCTTTTCCCATGTAAATACCCTGATCAAGATCCCGAAGTTCAACAGCTTCGTGCATGCCGGTGCTTGCTCCACTTGGAACTGCAGCCCGACCAATGTGTCCGCTTGTGGTATACACTTCTACTTCGACCGTTGGATTGCCTCTGGAATCGAGGATCTGGCGGGCGTGAATTTTAGCAATATTGCTCATTTCTTTCGGTTTTAAACCTGTGATATCGACTTGAAAATCGACTTAAATCATCAGGCATGGGTGAGTTTAGATTCTTTGATTGCCTCAATGAATTGATCAAACAAATAGCGCGAATCATGCGGACCGGCAGATGCCTCAGGGTGATATTGCACTGAGAAAACCGGTTTGCTTTTTAATCTGATTCCTGCTACCGTGTCATCATTGAGATGAATATGCGTAATTTCTACATCAGAATTGTTGCTGATGGAGTCACGGGAAATAACAAAGCCATGATTTTGGCTGGTGATTTCACATTTACCCGTAATGGTATTTTTAATGGGATGATTGATTCCACGATGTCCGTTGAACATCTTGATTGTTTTTAATCCCTGAGAAAGTCCAATAATTTGATGGCCAAGGCAAATTCCAAAGCAAGGAATTCCTGTGGCGATGAGTTCGTTGAAAAGAGCAATTGTGGCTGGCATAGCAGAAGGGTCACCCGGGCCATTACTGAACATAATTCCGTCTGGCTGCCAATCCAGAATTTCTTCTTTGGTGGCGCTCATGGGGAACACTTTCAGGTAAGCATCTCTTTCTGCAAGGCATCGGAGGATGGTTCGTTTAACACCGAGATCAATTACGGCAATGCGATGCGAAGCGCCTTCGCCACCAAAATGATACGATGCTGTGCATGCTACTTTAGAGGACAATTCCAATCCGTCCATGGAAGGAATTCCCGCGAGCTGTTTTTTCAGAGCCTCAACATCGAGAACCTCGGTCGATATGATACAATTCATAGCACCATCTTTGCGAATGTGGCGCACCAGAGCGCGTGTATCAATGTCGCAAATGCCTGTAACTCTGTCTCGCACGAGATAATCCTGAAGCGTTCCAACAGGACCAATGCGACTGGCCGTATCCGAGAATTTTTTAATGATTATACCAGCTACTTTGCAGTTATCGGATTCAATTTCATGTTCATGCACGCCATAGTTGCCAATGTGAGCAGTTGCCATGCAAAGAATTTGACCATAATAACTTGGATCAGTAAAAACTTCCTGATAACCGGTCATTGCGGTGTTGAAGGCGATTTCGCCAGTGGTGGTGCCCGGAGCTCCACATGATTTTCCCTGAAATACTGTGCCGTCTGCAAGCAGAAGGACAGCGGGTTTGGATTCTCGTATCATTTCAAGGGCGCGAAATTAAGGTCATTCTGCTATTGTGGTCCGTCTATTTTTTGAACATCCTGTTAATGAACCGTTGCGATAAGCACGATTATGCACAAAAAAATCACGCCCCGGTTGAGGCGTGATTTTAGAAGGTGTTTATCTAAAAATTGTTATTTCACGATAAAAGTTGCAGAAAGGCCTGATTCCATTGAGAAAAGTCGATAACAACCAGAGGCGAGGTATGAAATGTCGATGTTTTGTCCTGGCTGTATAATACCTTGATGCACCAATTGACCATCCATGCTGTAAATCAAAAAGGGTTCATTGGTGTTGCATTGTACACGAATAAAGTCCTTTGCCGGATTTGGGTAAATGCTCAAATTGAATAACATTTCTTCTGCAATTCCAGTAATGGTTACATCGTAGCATTCGCTTGTTGCGCTGCATTGACCATTCGACGCAAAGCAATAATAATTGCCGCTGAATTCAGGTGTGAAGCTTGCTCCATTTGCTCCTTCAACAGGCAAGTCAGTATTGCAGTCAAACCACTGATAGCTGACGTTTCCGTAAGAAGCAGAGAGTGTTGTTCCATTTACCAGCACAGATCCTGTTACAGCCTCATAGACTTCAATAAGGACAGGGATGGGTTCTGAAGAACAGCCACCATCCATCGCAACTACGTAGACCGTAGTGTTTTCAGAAATAAGCGGAGATAGAGACTGACTACCTGTAGCAAGCACACCACCGTCTATGGCCTGATCCATCCAGTAAATTTCCCCTCCGCTCGCAGAGGCATACAATTCAGAATATCCTTCTCCGCAAAGGGGTGAGGCGATATATTCCGTTACTTCAGGTGATTGAAAAACCTGAATGACAACTTCGGCCCTTTCTTCAGAAACACAGCCCATTTCGGTGACTAATTCAGCATAATACGTGGTGTTTTCTGAAATCACAGGAGTAAGCAACTCTGCACCTGAACCAATGCTGATACTATCGGAAGCGTTGGCATACCAAAACGTTGTTCCCTCCGTGCCGAAGGCAAAGGCGGAAGTCGAATTTGTATCACAAACGGATTCACTAAAAACACTGGTAAATTGTGGAATGTCATTAACATTGACAATTACCGGCATGCGGACTTCAGCGTAACATCCATTGTAAGCTTCTGCAAAAAATAAAGTGCTCTGATTGACAAATGGAGTTTCAAAATCATTGCCAGAAGCAAGTGCCCCACCGCCCGTTTCCTGGTCAAACCATTGAATCGTGCCTGAGTCTGCAAATCCCTGAATGGTCGTTGAACCAGGTCCACAAATATTTCCATCGGTTGATCCTGTAAACAAAGGTTTTTCCTGCACGAGCACATCGAACGCCAGAAAAGAAATGGTCTCGTTTTGACTGTTGCTGCAGGCTGTATTGAATACATAAAATGTTGCATCTGATTCAAGAATTGGTGTGGTGAATGAATTACCCGAGCCTACCAGATTGGCTGTGTTGGTATTTTCGCCATCATACCATTCCAACATGCCTGTGGCGCCAGCATGGATAGAAATTGCATCTCCATTGCAAGCTATAAAATCTTCTTCGCCTGAATATATAACCGGCACAGGGTTGGAATTACAGGGTTCTTCAAATAGAATAATATTTCCATTGTTTGCAACAGCCACCGCTTTCCCGGGTGCAATTTGTTGGACGACATTGCAAACAAACTCAGTAGGAGAAGGGAAGTCCGG
>JBJXFC010000205.1:0-30601 GCA_046153915.1 Flavobacteriales bacterium | reverse complement strand
GACAAAAGCATTAGATCGCATGAGACTTAAACCACCCCCATTCTCGTCAAAAATTCATTGCAATTAAATTTACGCCAGGGAATTATTTGATTCATAACCATTCCGTAACCTCACGATCCTGAATGTAACTCGACCAACTAATTCATCAGACGATCCTTCTAATCAATCCATTGATCGTTCTCTTGTTTGGGGAGTTGTTTTTAAAAAGAAATGGATAAGTGGACTTGAGGTGGAGTATGTAGATGAAATGAATAAACGTTCCTTGTTTTTCAAAATCTTTTTTACTTGTCACTTACTCATTCTTGAACGTATCGGAGAGGAAAACCTGCATTACCTGAACTGAATACTATTATGTATAAACCGGGTTTTAATCCATTAATAGATTTAACGAATACATCCTCACCATTTTCAAAATAAGTGATTTCTTCGGTTATCTTTCGACCAACAGCGTCGTAAATTCTGATTTTTACTTCCTCACGACCATTCTGGATTCCCCAACACCGCACACCTCCAGGCATGGATTCACTTATTTGAAAGTGCAGGTCCTCTCTAACGGATTCTGTTTCAAGAGTCACATCAGTAAGGCAAGTGACATAATCACCCTCCGATGCCGCAATGAAACAATCGTGAGACGGTCCAAAAATGCCAGGGCCATAAAAGAAATTTGGTCGCCACCGAACCCTGTACCATCGATGCCAACGCCTTTCATTCTCTTCATAGCAAAATTTCCGTTTGGGTTCGGTAGATGGTGTTTCAAATTGAACCGCTTTGCTCAACGTATCCTTTCCACCACATTGATTAATTTCGATCAGCTCCACGGTATAATTTATAGCTCCACAAATCGATTCATTCGCACGAAATCCACCACTCGTGCTAACTGTTGCCGGACATCTAAAGTTCTTTTTCATTTCTATAAACTTATGTGAAGCTATTACAATTTTCATTTCTCCTTCATTGAAAATCCGTGAAATGATTTGCTTACCAGAAGGGTTGTCAGGCAGGTAGATTGCCTCAAGTACAACTTCATAAGTTCCACCATGCCTTAGTTCCAATTCCCCTTCACATAGGCAAAACGCATGGCTGCAGATTTTAGATTTAATGCCACCAGGGGTTCCGTTTTGAGGAATAAAAGTATATTGAAAGAAGTCTGCTTTAATTGCAGGAGGTCTGATCGAGTCACAATAAGAAAGTGTATCTGGTTGATACGAGGAAATGGCGTAACCGCAACAGGAGTAAAAAAATCCCGCAGCAAAAAGAAAAAGAATTCTAAGGAGAGGCATTGGTCAAAAGCAATATGTATAACCACATCAAAAACAATTCCAAACATCAATTACCCCACCCCCATCCTACTCAAAAACTCATCCCGATAAGAATTTGCAAGAGGAATGGTGTGTTCACCAATCAATAATTCCTCGCGATTAAAACTCTCGATCTGAGCAATGTTGACGGCATAACTTCGGTGAATACGCATAAAATCGGGATAGGCATACTGTTCCAGAAAATCACTTAGCACTGCCCTAACAACCATTTTCCGTCTTTCCGAAAAATGAATATTCAGATAATTTTGTTCGCTGTTGATGAACAATACTTCGTGCAATTTGACACGTCTGAATTGAATGCCGTCTTTGAGAAAAACAACACGTTCGCCAGCGGCAGTTTCGGCAGATTTCGATAAAGCCTTGGGGGACTCATTTTCATTCAACTGCGAAAAAGCAATTTCGAGTGTTGTGTAAAGTACTTCCTTATTGAAAGGCTTGGGAAGAAAAGTAAGAGGTCTTGTTTCTTTGGCGCGCTCCAATGTTGCTTCATCTGTATTGGCTGAAAGGAATATGAAAGGGATTTTGAATTTTTCATTGGAAAGTTTCGCCACATCTATTCCATCCAGATTTCCCTGCAACCGAATGTCCAGCACCATCATATCCGGTCTTTCCTGCTCCATCATCACAATGGCATCGCTGTAGCTCATGGCTGGCAGACAGGTTTCATATCCCATATCATGGAGATTCATATTGATAAGATCGCTGATGATCGCATCATCCTCTACAACCCCTATTTTTAAAGATTTCATTCTTCGTTTTTTGACATTAACGTTTTTGTTTTCTTCCCTTTACTGATTGAAATGTGATAGAGAATTTACAACCCAGGTGTTTGTGGTACATGGCCTTTCCTCCGATCTGACGAGATAAATTCCGAATAAGTCGCAAACCCATGGAATTGGATTTTTCCAAATTACTTTCCGGAGGAAGACCCGGTCCATCATCGTTGTAAATCATCATGTAATTCTCACCATCTGTATTTTCAAGTTGAAATTCTATCTTACCATTCGTTCTGTTTGAAAACGCATATTTGAATGAGTTGGTGAGTAATTCATTCAAAATTAATCCCAATGCAACAGCGTTGTCCACATCCACCAATTCTTCTCCAATGCGGTTTTTGATATCAATTACACAATCATCTCGTCTAAAAACAGTCTTCACCTGATCGATCAATCCATTCGCAAAGGTTCTGAATTCTATAGCATCCAGTTTATCATGCTGATAAAGGTTTTGATGCACAATGGCGATGCTCATGATTCTGTTTTGGGCCTCCATAAAAGCAGATTTTGCATGATTATCTGTAAGCCTGCTGCTTTGCAATTCGAGCAAGCTGCTAATCACCTGCAGATTATTCTTTACACGATGATGAATTTCTTTCAGAAGAATTTCACGATCCTGCAGTGCGGTTTGCAGGGCATTTGTGCGTTCCTGAACCGTAATTTCCAGGGCATTGTTAAGTCGCAAAAACGCGCGTTTTTGTCGTATAAAAAACCAGGAAATCAAAACAGCAATCACCAATAGAAATACGATTACAAACCAGGTTTGATTGTAAAATGGAAGTGCAGAGATCTGAATGAGGACATTCATATTTTGCGAATTTAGTTGATTCATCTGGTCATCCGCAGCGCAAGCCAGCAACATCACACAAAAACAAAACCCCTCCGTTGAGGGGTTCTGCTCCTTTGTTGAAACCATTGCGTGTAATTTGGTAATTACGCGGTTGTTTAGGTAGTGTAGTCTTAGTTTTTAAAATCTTAAACAACCTGTTGTTACGGTTAGTAATTCCTTTTTCTAACGAGACAAATATTTGAAAGAAAAGAACCCCTCATTTTCTGATTGTGATGAAAAGGTCTGTTCTAGTGACGAAACCACAGAAATCTGTGAAATCACCTATTTTCGCTCAAAAATCCGGATGGGATTTGTTAAAAAAACCGCCTGTTTATCCTTATTTTCAAGGAAATTCGTGTTTTCAGAAATTTGGGTTAAATTGCGTGGCACCTTAACAGCACTTTCCTATGAAGATAGCTTTACGCATCTTTCATGTATTGATGGTATTTTCATTCGCAGTTTTAACTTCGAGTGCACAGGATATTTTGCTACTAACTGAGGACTTCGAAAATGGTGCGGGCGCATTCACCATGAATGACGGAAGCCTTGGTTCCAATACTGGAAACAATTTATGGACGGTCAACGATATTTACGATGGAGCGCCAGATTACCCCAATACAACAGATCAAAACAACACCAATGGTGGAACAATTGGTTTTGCGCCATACAGCAATTATTTGCACATTTATGATCAGGCATCAGGAATCAACAATGCCAACTATGATCCGACATCTGTTTCGGATCGATTTACTTACATGACTTTTGGATTGTGCACGTATGGGATGGTAGATGTTCATTTCAGCTTTTTCTACCTATGCGAAGGATCTGCCAATTCATATGGAACAATTTATTATAGCCTTGACAATGGCCCCTGGGTTTCGGTTGGAGATCCGCAGTATTCCAATCAATCCAACTGGCAATATGTAGACATTACCGATCCTGCATTTGAAAATGTGGGGAGTTTGCGTTTTGGATTTCGGTGGGAAAACGGAAGTGGTTCAATGCCATCATCTGAGTCGTTTGCCGTTGATGATATCAATATAGTTGCAACTTTTTCGACTATTGATCCGGTTACAATTGATATCCTTAGTGTAGCTCCCAATCCGGTTTGTCAGGGAGCATTTCTGACCATTGAATGGGCGCTCTCCGACACCTTGTGTGATGGCAATTATCAGATTGAAATATCGAATTCGTCCGGCAATTTCCCAAGTCCATTTGGTACCTGGGTTATGGGCATCAACTATCCTCAAACAACAGGATTTGCTACCATACAAGTCCCGTCTAACGCAGCCCCGGGAGACTGCTATCGAATCCGAATCAACCGATTGGCACCACCTCCAGAGATAACCGGAGTTTCGTCAGACTGTTTTGAAATCATGGAGTGTCCCAATATCATTACTACACTGCAACCTGTTGTGACCATGGATACGAACGCAGTTTGTATTGGAAGCGTAATTGATATCCCCTTTACATCTACCGGCGTTTACACGAACAACACCTACATCGCTCAGCTTTCAAATCCGGATGGAACTTTCCCACTGAATCCACTTGTGGTAGGAACCTCACCAGACAACAGTACCTATGATCCGATGCTGGGTCAATTGCCGGGCAACGTTTCCGGACAGATACCAGAAACAGAACCCGGATGCAACTACTATATACGCATTATTTCCACCAACCCGGATGCCATCGGTTCTCTTTGGGGTCCATTCTGCATTCAGGAATGTGATCTTGAAACCAACAACCGAGAAGACCTCAATTTTTGCTTACATGATTGTGCGACCGATCCTGATGGAGAGAATATGCTCATCGATATTACCGTAAACAATTACGATGATGTGGCAGAATATTTACCCGGCAATGAATTTACGACGCAATTTCTAAGCTCCATGACTTTCGGACAGATTGGAGATCTGGGTATTTTTGGCTCTGTTGCTGCCGTAGACGATACCACATTGAACATTCATATTCCATGTATCGATAGTCTCGCAGATTATGGCATTCCGCCAGGCATGAATTATCTGCGCATTGTGGCTACCAATTCAACAACTCCTGATAATGCGCTTGGAACGCTGATCAGGCTTTCCATAGGTCTATACCGGGATGAGCCACTTGTCATTACTTCCTATGAATATCCTTTGATGTTGCCTCGCGATACTTTTTGTGTGGGAGAAACAGCTATGCTATCATTTCAGCCATACAACTACAACGACAACTCAACGTTTATGTGGCAGTGCAATGCAATCAATGGCGGTCAACCATTTGAATCACCATCTGGTGCAAATTCAAATTCGCTTTATGTTACATTGGGAGGTCCTGGCATTCTCACTTTCAAAGTTCAGGAGACCAACTTTGGTTGTGTCAGTGAGTGGTCGGCTCTGGATACCATTGTTGTTTTAGGTGATCCTATTTCATTTATTGGAGGACCCACACAAGTTTGTGAAGGTGATACAGTCCATTACCAGGTGCAGTTTTATCCCAATACATATTATTCCTGGTCCACAAATGCCGAACTTGGAGAATTGCTTTATCAGGATACCTCCAACAATGAAATGAACATTGCTTTTTCAGAAGTGGGTTCATATCAATTAAGCATCAATGTGCTCAATCAATGCGGGTCTGCATCAGATACGCACAACGTGAATGTGCTTGGAATTCCCGAAGTTGATGTTGGTGATGACGCATTGATATGCATAAATGACACTGTAACACTGAGTTCTGCAACGGCTCCCGGTTATACGTTCAACTGGATTTCGGGCAATATTCAAGTTGGCACAAGCAGTTCTATCGAAGTGAGTCCGGAGATTAGCACGGAATACATTGCTACGGTCACGGGCACGGGTGGTTGTCAGAATCAGGACACAGTTCTTGTGGAGGTGCAATATCCCGAGCCGGCTGAAGTCTTTTATGATAGTCTTTGCCCGGGTGGTTTAAATCAATTGAATCTGACAGCAGAAGAAGACGGTAACTATGTGTGGAGCACAGGAGAATTTACAGAAATGATATCCGTGCAAGACACCGGAACTTATGTTTTGTCTACTTATATGGATGGTCTTCTATGCCCGTTCATCGACAACTACATTATCCTACCGTTGCAACCAGAACCTGCAGAATGGCTTACAGATAGCATTTGCCCCGGAGGCGACAATGAATTGACACTAACAGCGCCAGGTGCAGGATCGTATTTGTGGAGTACCGAAGAAACATCCTCTTCCATTGTAATAAATGACATCGGAAATTATGGCGTCGGTATCTATACACCCAATGAGGTTTGTCCTGAACTATACATGTTTAATATTCTACCGATGGAGCCTGATTCCGCAATCAACCTCATCGATAGTGTTTGCCCGGGAGGTCAGTATCCCATCATCCTCGAAAGCGATACACTTGGCTCATACGTCTGGAGCAATGGCGAATACAGTTCCCAAATTCTCGTGAATGATACGGGTGTATATGTGCTACAGATTTTTTCAACCAACACACCGTGCCCGCGCACTTTGCAATACACGATTATCCCAGATACGTGTTATGGTGTGCCTGAATTGTTTGTGTATGTGCCAAATACCTTTACTCCGGATGCAGACGGAATAAATGATGTTTTTGGTCCTGTATTTTCAGATGAATCACTACTCGCTGAGTATCGCATCCTCATATTTGATAGATGGGGCGATATTGTCTTTGAATCTACACATTCCTACGCGCGTTGGACGGGCAATTTCAAAGGCGGCCAATACTATGTGAAAGACGATGTGTATGTCTATCAGATTGAGTACAGGCAAATCGATGTTGTTGAGGGCAAAAAGATTGTCGGGCATGTTTCCATGCTTCGGTAACTTGTCCGACATGGATTGGTAAATCAATACACCGGTTTTCCGGTGACCGCCGCCAGCACAAACCGCATTATCAAACCTAACCGATATCTTGAAACATTAAAATAAAAGATGGGTTCTGCACCAAATTTATTGAAGTAATTGTCGACCCCTTTGATCATCGACCCTTCAAAATCAAATAACAAAACTCCTTGCAGATTGCGGGCGCGTTTAATACCCTCCCACACAAGCTGCGGATGAACACCCGAACTTCTGGATGAGGGATCTGTAGCAGTTGATAGAAAAATTACCCGGTCTTTGTCGATCAGGAAGAGGCCACCACTCACCTCATTCCCGTCATGATCCTTCGCATATAAAATAAAACCTTGATTAGTGGTGGAGATATATTTCCATAAATTCCGTAGAATAGTTTCATTGGCAGGGTTAATCAAATTATTTAAGCGCAGCAAGCGAATAAGCGGCTTTAAATTATCAGACTCAATAATCGTGTGTCCTCTCCGGATTGATTTGGCTATGCTTTCCTGAATTCCGGATGAGAACAAGTTGTATACTTCCTGCTCAGTATCTGCTAATCGAAGTACAAACGACTGGAATACCTGCACCCGATAACCACTCCAGTAAAACGGACCGAGGTAATCACAAACCGGACTAAAATTATGATTAAATAGTTTTAATTCTCGGGGAAGAACATCAATTGTATTTTGAATGGCACTGCGTTTCCACTCAATCTCCTTTCGCCCGGTCTGCCCAGATTTTGAAAATAACATTCCAAGATATTGTGTAAATGGCGGTGAAAACGAATAGACAAAAAAATACTTCTTACGAATTGCAAAAGGCAATACAGCAATCCAGTTTCCATTTTCCTCCGTGATGATTGAACTCCATTGACCGTATACAGCACTGAGGTATCCGTATCGGCCATATATCGTGCCTTGCGGAGATTCCTTTACAAACTTGTCCCACTCAAGCTCATCAATTTCAGTAAATGTTTTTACCGTGGAAATCGTCATGCCAGCACAGCCTTAAGCGATTGGTGATTCAGCACTGATTTCAGGGTTTCAGGCAATCTGTAGTTTCTTAAAAATTCCGAATAAGGTCCAGGATTCCGACGGATTGCATCAAGATAATGCCTCAACACTAATTCATCGTTGGCGAATTGACTAAACACAGCGTATTTCTGGTTCTTCAGACGAATAGGCTTGCCCCAGATATTGCGCATAAAACTTGCGCGATGATCCAATCTGAAATCGAATAATATCACATCTCCTGCTTTAACATCAGGAGCAATGGGAGATTCGATTCGTTCGATCTGGCTATTTAAAGAATTGCCACAGAGCTTTCTTCGAATACGCTTAATACGACCCAAATTGTCAGGAAAAGCAAAGCGATCAGGTCGTAGATGACTCCCTGCTGTAAGGTATAGACCTCCACCCGAAATCGCATTGTCCTGAAAATACAATCCCAATTGAACTATTGTAGACCCCGTCATTTGATGATAATTGATGGCGTGAAGGTCCATTACAGTAGAATCCTTGTGCCAGTCAAAATAGCGATTGCAATGCAATAAACTCTCGGGCAAACACCAAATGGATTTCCCTAACAATTCAGTCATAACAGAGTGAACTTTACCTGAAAAAAGGTAACCCTGCAATTCCGTTACTTCATCCAGCAAATGGGTGATCATCATTTCCTTCGATGAAAGATATTCAACGGACTCTTCTCGGCGCTGCATATTTTCGAAAACAGTCCGGAAACGTTTCACTTCGTCCATAGGAATTACATTCCGCACAATGGTGTAGCCTTGAGTTGCGAATTCTTGTTGTATTGAGGAATAGGTCATCGGAAAAAGCCAGAATTCAAATTGGACAATAGGTTCTAGTATTGAAGAAAAAAGTTCCATTTGCATATGCCAGGTTTGCATTCACTAAAAATGAAATCACACCCATAAAGGCAAGATAAAAAAATGGTCTTGGGTTTAATATGCATCAACATATCTCAAAAAAATCCTGCTTGTAATTTTTTGTATCCGGAAAGCCAAGGAAGCTGGTTCCTTCAGATGCATCAGCATTTACAATAACTTAAACGCAAACTCCACCGGGTTCAATAAACCAAATAAATTCAAGGAGAACACCTTTGAGATGAAGCATATTAACAGATAAAATCGCGATTTATTGCGCGGTCCAAAATGTTTCGTTCGTTGAACGTAATGACGGCATTTTTCAGTTTAAAAAACACAATACTAAAATCACTAAACTAAAAGATACTTCCTGTGCCGTAAAGCAACCCCGCTGCATTTACCCCAAACGAATAACTCGCACCGAGGTACATCACAAAATTCTCACCTCTGCGAAACCGGAGTCGCGCTGCCAGAATTGGAGCAGACTTTAACTTTTGTTCAGTGGAAAACAACACACTTACGAGAGGAGCAACTTCGAATTCTATTCGCGACCGATCATCAATGGGAATCTGAAACAATTTGAATGCCGGACCCAAACCCAATGTAGGCGAAGCTCGTTCATTCACCAATTCACCGTTTACAAGGAATTGCTTCGATTCTGTAGGCAGTGCGAAGAAAGTCGGAATGCGTATTTTTTTGTCCGGACGGAATTCGACAAAAAAAAGAAGGGCACTGGTAGGTAAAACAACAGCAGATTCTTTGCGGATATCGGTTTGTTTGCTTTCTGAAACAAACAGGAGTGAATGTCCAAAACTCAGTTCGAAATGCTGTTTTCGAACTGTAGAATCAGTTTGCGCGCGGCATAGTGAAACCGACGACAAGACTATCACAAAAGCAAAGAATGAACGGACTTGAAAGGTTTGCATCATCAACTAATTACAGCCGTCAAGAATAATCATAATGACCGCAAACTCCAACCCTTTTATTTTTGTCACCTTTAAGAAACCTGGCTTATGGATTTGCTCAACATGTGATTTGATATTATTCCTGTTTTCGATTCTTTCATTCTTCAACAAAAAAGCCGCCCTTCTACGCGGCGGCTCTTTTGCTTAGGTTAGATGATTCTATTGACTTAATCCACGATCATCTTTTCAGTTATGATTTCTTCACCAAGTCTGATTTCTACCAGGTAGATTCCACTACTCAAAGTCTGATTAAATTGTACGAGTGCATTGAGCGATCCATCTGCTGCGTATTGCTGTTGGAAAACTACTCTACCCAATCCATCAAACACTGCTATTTCTACCAGATCCACTTGCAGATCTGTGAGATTGATGAACACCGCATTACCGTCATTTGGATTAGGATACAGTGCCGCGTCTGTGTCCTGTACGATTAGTGCAATTTCATTTCCGTTAGTTTCCTCTTCCGCACTGCTGCTACCTCCCACGCGAATTACATCGAGGGTACCATAATTGCCGGGACCATAAGCAAAATTGGGTCTCCAGCGAACGGTATACCACTTGCCCGATTGAATACCTGCAACCTGCTGAAGCCATTTAGTAGAAGAAGTACCGCTGGTTGTGGTGGTAAACAAAGGTCCTATTACTGTTGACCCAGAGCAATCGCTTACCTCCTGAAACTCGATGGTGTGGTTTATTGCTGCGCACACAAATGGTTTGGCTTGCAGCCAGGTGCCTTTGAGCACTGTTGCCGGGCAGCGCTGTGCAACCTTGGTGCGAAGGTCCGCATGCGGAGCTATTACAATCTGGCATAATACGCTTCCTTGCAAAGTGATGTTTTCGTTGTTACCGCCTGCGTCAACAAATACAAAATTGCCATCAATACGCACATCGTAGGTTCCGCCATGTCGAAGAGCAAGTGCGGAGTTACTCAAAGCAATTTGGCTTGTTACGGTGGCCGCAGTTGGTGATCCAGGTGTTACTCCGGTTGGGAAGAAGTTAAATGTGTAGCTATTGGCACCAGTCCAGGCCGCTTTGAAATTGGTACAAAGATCATAGGTGCCGCTTCCGTCACTGCATCCCGAGAATGCAAGACTCTGCAAACAAACCGTGAAGCTTCCGGTTACACCATCAAAACTTCTCACAGCAACATAATAAATCTGTCCCGGAGTTAACCCGGTTGTGATCATAATTTCACCCTGTGTGGTATTTGAAACGGCATTTTCCATATCGATTTCTAATCCGCCACTATCGTGCAATTCGAGTACAACGTCCATTGCATTTGTGGTGCAAACTATGCGACTTGCAGACGACAGCGCAGTAAACGCATACCACGCATCCTGACCACCTGTTAAAGCAACATTCAATGGATTACCTTCTGGGGACACCGAAGCAAACTGCAATGTTCCGCTGTAACAATTTCCGGCGGGATAGGCACTTCCTGTTGAAGGCGCTAGCACGGCGTTTCCAAAATCATTGTTGGATGGAGCGGTGCAAGGATCTACAACAACCTGTACGGTGGCCGATTGACCACAACCAGCAGCATTCTCCATAAGCACACCATAAGTAGTTGTAACTGTTGGTGAAACGGAAGTAGGATTGGTTGTAGAACTATTGGGTGCCCAATCGTAATTTATGGCATCTGGTGCAACCGCCGTAAGTGTTGAACTCACTCCCGAACAAACGTTCGGTGGAGATGCGGTTACTGTTGCTTCAAAATAACCATAAGTCACCATTACATCATTGCTGTACGCAACAGCACCCGTTTCATTCCATGTGGCACGACATCTGAAAATGGTAGTCGCATCAATACCGCTTACCCAGGCAATTTGACCAACAACACCAGGCAAGTCTTCAAACAATCCGCCCGAATTTAAGTACTGCCACTGGTAACTTATGTCAGCGGGTTCGTTGGTCATCAGAATGCGTAGAGAAGTTATTCCATCTTCATCACAAACATTCGGAATACTTGCAAAAGCTGCTGGAGCCTGCGGAGTACAATTACAGGCAGGTGTTGGTTGAACTGTTATTGTTTCGGTAGACGAAATGGAACCAGGTAGTCCGCCACTCTCGAGGTGAGTTGTAAGTGTAATGGTATATGTACCACCCTGCTGATAGTAGTGAGATGCATCGGATCCGCTGCTAGTTGTACCATCACCCCAATCCCAATCATATCCAGTAGCGAGTGTACTTGCGTCTAAAATTGTAAAGCTGCCACCATTCACCTGTAATCCTGAATTGGAAAGTGATATCTTCGAAGTACCAATACAACAAGGTGGAGGTGGTGGCCATGCGCACGTTTTTATTTTAATGTTCTTGCAAATAGTGGTTTTGTTCATTTTCGAACAATATACCGTCACACAAACATTATAAATTCCATTACCGGCATAGCAGTGTGTTGGATTAGGTAGCGTGCTTGTGCCACCATCACCAAAATTCCAATAGTAGTAGAATGGAAATGCTGTGCATCCAACAGGATAAGTCAATGCAAAGGTTCTACAACATCCACCGCCTGTGACGTTAAAATTAGTTGGCAAACAACACGGCGGGGCGCAGTTCACTGTTATCTGATAACATGTAACCGTATAGATTGGGGGCGAAGCTGCATTGAGACGACAGCAATCATAATGGCAAACGTTGTACGTTCCGGAACCAGGAAAAGTATAGGTCAAAAAATCCACGGCACTAATTGATCCCAGATTACCCATAACCCAGTACTCACAGCCATCGGGATCTCCGTCGGGAGTAAGATCTGTAAAGGTTACAGTGCATCCATTGACAACATAAGAATAATCTGAATTACTAGGCGTGCAAGTAGTTGGACAATTGACTACAATGGTTTGCTGAGAACATTGTCTGCAAATAATTCCCATGATGGTTAAACCACAATCACAGTATTCTACTGTATAGGTTCCATTCGTGAGAAAACAATGTGTTAAAGTGATACCCGTTCCTGTTGCAATAATATTATTTGATACATCATATATATTCCATGTTGGGCAGAAATTCGCTTGATTGGCAGTAAAAGTATAACAGCAATTTGTGCCTGTTGTAAAGATGAAATCAGTATCCACCGGGCAATCGAAACAGGGCGCAATAGTTGGAGTCTGCGGAGTAGGTAATGTTGTAACAGGTGTTACGTTATAAGTTACAAAAACTGAATTTACAACATCAATAAACGTATTCAGGGGAACCGCAACGATTTGAGGATCGATGTATTCACAGGAATCCTTGCCATCAAAATAAGGCTCAAGAACATGAATCTCATCCAATGCGGCATTGTCTTCAAAACCTGACAAAGCGAGGTAGTTAACCTGCCTCGAGGCGAAGAGCTTTGGATAATAAATTCGTGGTTGTTCTGAAGTTGAATAGGTATCAAATATCGTAGACGAAGGATTGTAGTTGGATGATTGCCTTGGATAGGCATAATGTTGCCATGAAACATCTACCATCGGAAAATTCTTATTGTATCTTATTGCATAGGGAAAAGTTCCGGATATAGGTCCAGATGTTTGATTCAGCCCATATCCTGAAATTATAACTTCTGCACCAGCGCAGGTTGCTGCAAACTCGTAGCTGTAATAATCATTGAGCGTTGAAACCAAATACCTTGTTCGTCCGGAATTGATAGCTCCGGTATTTTCATTAAAAGCCACAATGCCACCACTTTGAGTTTGCGAATAATTTGCAAGTTGATATACTTCCATTTCCGCATCATCGTATGCGCAATCGGTTGCAAGGCACCATGTTCCAGCCACATTGTTATCGCTATAAATCTCCTGCCAAACCACGTTCCCAGACAAATCCAATCTTGCGGCAAAACCAGCTTGCTCGCCACTTGGTGAAGTTCCAGAACCGCCTATGAAATAACCAAAAGCTCCAGTCCAAATCCATCCTGCGCTATTGGCCATATCCCAATCTGTTGTGCCTGGTACTATAGGAGAATCAAATTTTCTTACCCATTGCACTGCAAGCGAATTACTCAATTTAAGTGCATAACCACTTTTACTATTTGTGGGGTTATAACCAGCAGATTCAAATCCAGTAATCAGGTAACCACCATTTGAATCACCGGGCCAGTATTGGCCAAACGTTGGCTTATCATAGAATGCTGAATTGATGACATTCAGAGCGGGTGTATTCCGGTTTGAAGCTGCCACATTGATATACACCTTATTGAGTACGTTGAAAGAAGTATCAACGCTCATTACAAATCCTATATCCAGCAAACCAACTCTTTCATATCCGCAAACCACATAGGTATTTGCGTTTCCACGCACAATACCGGTAGCGTATTCATCATTGGTCGAGGTGGATATTGTGACATCTGCCATAACATTGCCCACACCATCGAATTTCATTAAATGCACATCTTTGTTGCCTGCCTGATCTGAAGTACTTGATTGGACGTAACCGGCAGCATCCAGTTTTGGAGCAAGCGCAATATTGTCGTCAGAAGCGTTATGGAAATAACCGTTGGTAAACTGAGCCAACAGCATTTGTGGCAAAACAAACGCAATCATCAGGAATGCAATTGCCAGGAAATTTCGTGAATATTTCATATTCGTAAGGTTTTGGTTTAGACAGAGAATTTCAAATTCTTATTCTGCACCCAAATTTCCTACTAAGTAAAGGATTAGAAATACGACAAAAGCATGATTTTTAGCTTTACTCAATAAAGATTCCGCCCGGTTTTATTCAGGGCTTCCACGCGATTCTGTACGTGGAGCTTTTCGTAGATATTGTAGATATGTGTGCGAATTGTATTCACACTCACGAACAATTTCGAAGCTATTTCCTTATTGCGAAAACCCTGAGCGAGCAAATCAAGAATTTCATTTTCGCGCTGTGTGAGAGAGTAACTTTGGCTGTTGGATGATCGATTTTGCTGGAAAGACTCCACCACCTTCCTGGCAATGGTACTGCTCATTGGACTACCTCCATTGTGTAAGTCTCTGATGGCTTCGATTAAATTATCGCCGGCTGCGCGTTTCAAAATATACCCTTTGGCTCCTGCTGCCAGCGCTTTAAAAATACTATCATCATCTTCATATGCAGTACACATCATAATGGGTAAAGAGGGGTATTTGTCCTTGATAATTCTGGTGCATTCTATTCCATTGAGCCCGGGTAAATTGATATCCATTAAAACAACATCAGCTGATTGGTCATTGATATGTTTTACACCCTCCTCGGCAGTGGGGTAAGCCTCGCAGAAAAATCCAGGAGTACTATTGAGAATATAAGAAATGCCCTGCCGGATTTCTGCATGATCTTCAACAAGCGCAATACGTATGGTTTCCATTCGGGGCTTACAAATATTCGGACGAAATATCAAACAAAATTCCCGTCATTGTCTAATACAAAATCATGATACCTCATTTTGGTATTTTCAGGATCAGGGCTGTTCCTCTGCCGGAAGTAGACTTTATTTCCAAATTCCCACCCATATCTGCTGTCCTTTTTTTCATGCTTCCAAGTCCCAGTCCTTCCGGTCTTGAGCTTTCCAAATCAAAGCCCACTCCGTTGTCTGCAATTTCGATGATCAGGTAATCAGGAAAAATAGAAATTTTTACTTCAGTCTCCGTTGCTCTGGCATGTTTGCTGATATTGTGCAATCCTTCTTTTACAATAAGGAAGGTATTTCTTCTCACCAATGCTTTGATTTCAGACTTATCTGCCTCTCCCGAAACGATTACTTTGCCAGAAATGTCGCTTATTTCCAGAAAATCCTGAACATAACGCCGCACATAATCCACAAGATTCTGAAGATTGTCGTTGGAAGGATTTAAAGACCAGATTATACCGTTCATTTTGCTAATTACATCACTTGCAGAAACATCGATTTTTCGAATGTAATCAGATGGATTATCATTGGACGCAATTCTCGATCTGGCAATTCGCGAAAGAATTACAATGTTTGATAATTCAGCACCAATGTCATCATGGAGATCTGTGGAAATCCTGTTCCTTTCTTTCAGAAGCGCTTGTTCCTGTTCAAGAATACGCAAACGGCGCTTAAATTTTCTTCGGGCCAGAGATACAAAAAGCAAATACACCGCTCCGGCGAGCACCACGGCTAGTATGACTCTAAACCACCAGGTAGCCCAAAGTGGCGGTAAAACATAAATCCTCAAAGACACCGGTTCACTCCAGTCCGAATCATACTTCCTGGCACGGATTAGAAAAACCTGCTCACCCCAATCGAGTGAACTGATTTCAATAGATCTGTTGGATGTGGTTGTCCACCCACCTTTGTCTAAACCAAATGTGTATTGAAAGACGACATACTCGGGCATATCAAATGCTATTGCCGTAAAATCCATTTTTAAATTTTCTCCAAACGCAATACGAATGTCACCTGCTGCCTGTTTTATTCCATTGCACCAAATATCTGTAATATGGACACGCGGAGAAGCCGAGTGATGGGCAGAATTCAGAGAAGGTAAAAAATACAGTCCCTTGTGAGTTGCCAAATACAACACGCCGTTCAATTCAATCACATCGTAAATTTTGGCATCCGGCATGCCATCTGCTGCGCTGTAGTGATGTGTTAAATGCAAGGAATGATCGTTGATATCCAAACGCACAAGTCCGGCGGAAGTAAGTAAAAACGCCGTTTTTCCAAAAACACGCACCCATTCACATTCGTTTGAAGGTAGTCCGTTTTCGCGCGACAAAGACTGAGTCAAAACTTCATCGTTCAAAACATACAGACCACTCCCCATGGTGGAAATTAGAATATCTCCGCCATCTGTTTTGGTGATGGTGCTTATTCGACCTCTTGATGCAGCATTAAATGCAGAGGCTTCAAACAACAAACTATCCTTTAGGTAAAACAACCTGTCATGGTTCTCAAACCACAATCTTCTACTATCGTCTACACAAATATTGTAAATGCGTCCCGCTGGAATCTGCGTAAGGCTTTCCAGCCGCAATCCCGGCAGTTTTGATTTTTCCAGATAACTAATTCCGCTCAGCATCGATAAATAAAGTCTTCCGTCAGAACCATCGTGCAACACTTTAGGGTGCATGTTTGTGAGATCTATCGGTGTTGCATCACCTGCCAGAAAAATATAGGCATTGGTTGAGGTGCGCACAACCAAATTCTCGCCGGTATCTACAATCAAATCTTCAACACTACTTCCCAGTTTAAAGTCATAAAACAATTCGATTCTGTTTCCATCGTTCGGAAATACCTTATAAATTTTTCCTTTGCCAGTTCCAAAAAACAAACAATCCTTTCCTCTTGCAATGGTCGTGGCCTGGTATTCCTCTTCCAGATCGGCATAAAACTGATTGCTTCGATGTGGCAGAATACTGTAGATTCCATGATCACGTGTACAAAACCAAATTGTATGCTCATCGTCCTCGAAAATAAAATTGACCCATTCTTTGTCAAAATACTTCCTGTCAAAAACCCAAGCGTTGTCCTTTTTTATCCAATGATAAACGCCCAAATCGCCGGATGGTATCCAGACACTTTCATCATTTATGGTTAAACCAATTGCCCGAGTTAAATCGGGAATTATTTCCAATTGTGGCAGATGGATCATGGCATCTGCTTTGAAGTCGTACAGGCCTTCAAATACAATTGCATAAGAACCCCCATCGCTATCAAAAAAACAATTGGGCAATGGTCGTTTTCGGTTGTTAGGAATGGTTTGAAATTCATTGCGCTCATTGAGAAAACCAATCTGCATATGATCCTGAAGGAAAAGATCACCATGCTCGTCATGAAACATATATATATTGGACCTCACACCACCCACCTTCTGAGCATCCAGTTCATACACTTCGGTTTTATTATTAAAAAATCGCACCACCCGGTTATCCATTCCAGAAAACCAAATAGCGCCCATTTTATCTTCTGCAAAACAGGTTGTTCCCAAAGTCTGTATTTCTGTTTGAAGGCTCTGATCATTTATGGCTGAAGTGATTTTCCCATTGAAAAAATAAGCGAGACATCCCGACAAAGACAAAAACCAAATCCGGCCTTTGGAATCTTGTTTTATTCTCAACACCTCATTGTCGCACAATCCATCATCGGTTGTAAAGTGCTCAAACGTCAGCCCGTCGAAACGGGAAACACCAGCGTCGGTGCCAAACCACATATAACCATCTGAACTTTGAGTTGTGCAATAAACCGTCTGGCTCATCAAACCTTCTGACAGGGCAAAGCTGTTGTGCAACACTTCCTGAGCATTGACATTTACAACGAACAGCAGATTCATCAAAATGCAGAAACACCAATGTGAAAAATACCCCGACATACCGATGGCTAATTAACGATATTTCACGCAATGAGAATCTTTTGAAGTCATTCAAGTTTTAACCGGGACAAAAAACGATTCAATCTGTTTTGGGGATCGCGATGGATATAGTAGACATAGCCATTTCTAACGGTAATTTTATCGGGATAAGTATGTGGAATGGACCAATTTTTAACGAGGCTGCACGATTGAATGTCAATGAGTGAAATCGTAGTTATTCCGCTTGACTCATTCAACACATAAAGCGACTTATGTTCTTCATCCGCAATACAACGATGCGGAATGCGTGGATCAAAGTCAAATCGGATGGTGTCCACCCGGGCAACATTCATGGCTGAATCGAATACGACCAGGTTACCGTGTACATAATCCATAATGTATGTAGTTTCATTTAAGGTAACAATGGGAGCGTACACCTCCTTTACAAGGGTAGTATAAAAGAAATGTTTTGAGGCCATCGAAGAACTATAAGATTCTCCATGCATCATGGAGTGCATCGTGCTATCCCTTTGGACTTCAGCATCCTTGAGTTTTTGAGCCACTTCATCGCTAATTCGCGTGAGAAAAATGAGTTTCGATCCGTCGCGAGAACCATAGAAATAACAGATTTCGTCGTTGCTGGATTTAAAAACAAAACTCTCTGAGCTCGACTCCTTAAAAAGCTGACTGCCTTGTGGTATTTCGAAGAACAGTCTTTTCTCATCTGCAGATTTGCATTTCCGAAGAATATTATCAACGAGGTAATTCGATTCTCCAGGCAAGAATTTCAAACCTTCATGCTGAAAAAGAATTTGCCATGTGCTGTCTGTGCCTTGAAAGTGAGCATTTCCCATACAATCATTAAAAAGATCAACAGGTTTGTCGGGGGTTCTGACAAATCCAAGTGTATCTTCCTGATCGTCTAATAAAAAAAGTGACGCACTCTTTAATGAAGTTCCATAATCACAGATCAGCAAATTGCCATCGCACCAGGCATAATCCCAGATACTACGACTTTCATTGCCCGCAACCCGTTCAAGTTGCGAAGCGCGAATTTCCACGGTGTTCATTTCCACCACAGATTCAACCATCCGAACATCGAGCCTTTTGTCCTTTGTCACACGGATAATGGTTTTCTCGTACCCGAGCATACGAAAGGTAATGGCCGCGGGAAGATTACTCACTAAAACTTCAAATTCACCCCGCTCTGTCGTTACATCACCTGTCTGTGAATCATCAACGGTCACGATTACAAATGGAATTGGTTTGCCGCTGTTGGCATCACGAACAACGCCTTCAATTTTAACCTGGGCATTGGAAGAAAAAGGATAAATAAAAAATAAAAACGCGGTGCTTAAGGTGAGAAATATTCTAGTCATTCATCCGAAAATAATGCTGGCGCCTTTTGGCCGAGTTCAAGGTTTAGCAGATATTTTTTTCGCCACAATCCGCCACTGTAGCCAGTTAAAGTTCCATCCTTTCCAATTACTCTGTGACAAGGAATGATTATGGCAATGGGATTTTTTCCATTGGCCGTTGCCGCAGCGCGAATTACTTTTTTATCACCAAGTTGACGGGCAAGGTCTTCGTAACTCCAGGTTTGACCATAATTAATCCGAATTAACTGATCCCAGACATTCATCTGAAAATGGGTACCATCCGCATGCAGTGGAATTTCAAACCGGGTTCGCCTCCCGTCAAAATATTCTTCGAGTTGACATTTTACTTGTAACAAAAATGCATCCGGCTCAATCAAAGGCTCGGTTTCGTCAACAAAATCAAGCCTCTGAAGCAATTCTCCAGTGGCCTGAAGTCGAATTTTCCCGACAGGCGTATCGATCACCGCAACCTTTGAAACCAGCTCTTTCATCTTTGACGAATGTATTCAAAAATGGCCACAAAATATTCCTCACTTCCGAAAATGATATGTGGTTTTTCGGGTTTAAATGTGGCAACCATTCTAAATTCAGGATTCGCGTTCAACCTTTCGTAATCCACTCTCCCCTCATGCGCTGTAAAATGAGCATCCCAAATTACGAGGTCTCCGGGCTTCATATCCTTTTCAGGATGCTCCGGATCAGAATACCATTGCATGAGTTGTGTTGGGTCATAAGGATTTCGATTCATTTTAACCGCAATGAGAGGGTCTACATAATGAATACAGCGGCCGGGTAAATTGACTTCGATGTATGTACAGGCAGCCTCTGTCATTTGTTGTGCAACAGTTTTTGGAACAGGCGTTTTAAAAAGCTGGAATGGAGTGATGATTACAACAGCCAAAAACAACAGCCAGGCCGCAACTTTCAAAAAGGAAAATTTACCTTTCGATTGGAATGCAGTAAAAACAGAGCAAGCCAACAAGGCTGTGAGTGGCGCAGTGCAGGCCATAACGCGCAACTCACCATTGGACGCAAGTGTACCTGTAGCCCATGCTATGCTATGAAAAAGGAGAAAAATCAAAAATGGAATAGTGATCAACATCCACCAAATTCGGTTATGCTTTAGATGTCTTCTTTGAAACGCATTTACGGTAAAAACCAAAATAGAAATTGCAACCGCAATTGAAATGGGAATTCCCCAGATCACTTTGTTGCTTTTGAGAAAATGAAGCATATCGCCACTTCCATAAGGACTTACAACGCGATATGGATTGTTATTAAAGACCCAAAAAAAATCGTGATAATAAAAAACCAATCCCAAAAGACTGTATAAAATCAATCCTGTTCCAAGCAGTAAAAACGGTTTCCATTGACGTTCCATCGCAAAATAAACTGCAATACACGGCAAAAGAATAAAACCCTCGGTGCGCACAAACGGGAGAAATGATAAAAAAACTGCAGCCAGGCTAAACCGACGAGTGAGAATAAAAAATATGCCGCTGATAAGCCAAAACGAAAAAAGAATTTCGGTCATTACGGAGTTGAGATGAACAAAAAACATGGGCGTAAACAATAGCAATACAATCACACTCCAGCTATATTTCAATTCTAGTTTTCGCGCAGTTAAATAGGTCATAAGAGCTGTTGCGAGGCCAATAACAACGGTAGTCAATTCTGCCCAGGCGTAGCCGCCAAGAGAAGGCAAAGCATAAATGGCGGTAAAAACCGGTTTGCCCCAGTGATCAAGAAAAAGATGGGGATGATAGAATGCGTATCGCGCAATCAGATAATGCTGAAACGTATCACCCCCCTGATAAACTCCCACAGATGCCCAGGCATACCACAGAAAAAAAACCAGGGAAAGAAAAAGAAGAATAGAAGCTATTGACCTTTCACCATTTCGAATCATATCCCGTGCAAGTATCGCAAAAGATCCCGTTGAAGTCTTTCCAAAATGTGGTCCTCGTAAATAAAAGTATCCACTGCCATTTCTGCGATAGCATGAATTTGATCAGGATGATGTTTGCAGGAAGCAAAGAACTGTTCCTTTAGTTTGCGATCAGAGCTGGGCAATTGTGAATTCAACTCCTTAAATGATTCGTATCGCATGCCAATATCCTTTAGTTCGCCCAGATGATTAATCAACCAACTCATGGCATAAAAATAGTGCGCCTGAAACTCGATTGGCCTGATTCCTTTTGGCACTCTGGGCATTGCGTTGAAAGGAGATTCGGTTACTGATTTTATGCAGTATTTGCTGAATTCAGAGCCCATCGTCTTTACCATTCTCAATTGCACTGCACCATTTGCTGCCGAGGAATAAATGCTTATCCAACGCAATCTCCGGCGAAATTCATGCAATCCTTCTTCAAGAACATACAAATCCAATTCTCCCCCGCGGTATTTTTCCTCCAGTTTTTGAAGTTCACCCAGGAGACCTTCGGCAAAAGAGATCAAGTCTTCTTCATTTTCTTTCCAGGAAAGGGATTCCAGTCCCGTCTCAAATTCGCGCAACTTTTCTCCACTTAACCAGCCATTGTTGGCAAGGGCGTCATTCAAAAAGCCCACTTCTTCATTAAATCGGGACAATAAAATTTTCTCTGCAGATTTTTTAAGCGGTTTGTAAGCAGAAAACTCCTGCAACATAGCGTCACCGTGGTCCATAGCACCAAGGGTATCTTCCAGGGCTTTGAATTCCTTGTACCATCCATCAAAAAACTTTTTATCCTGTATATTTCTGTAAAGCCGGGTAAGGGCCTCGAGTCTGAAAAGAATGTCACGTCCTTTGTTTGCATAAAAAAACTGAGCCTTATCCCTTTTTCTGGCGGCATTCAGCAGTATTTCCTGCAATTCGCGGGTATATACCATTAACCTCTCTTTTGCTATCGACATAATCGTAATTTTAAGGAGGTGAAGGTACAAAGGCGCAAATACTCAAATATAGAAATTTCTCCCTAAATTTGATCTGGAATACTCAGCAATACCTTGTTCCCTCATTTTTTCAAACACTAAACCCTTTTGAAATGAAAAAAACACTCTTACTCATCTTCATGTTCTGCGCCTTTCAATCTTTTTCTCAGGATATTATAAAACTAAAAAACGGTGAAGAAATACAGGCCAAAATCACGGTGGTCAAAGACGATGAAATTCAATACAAAGAATGGAGTTATCAGGACGGTCCGGATTTTGTTCTTTCAACCAAAAAAATTGAATACGTGCGCTTTCAAAACGGTCGCGAGCTTCGTTTTGAAGACAGTGATTTAACACTTGGCCCTCCAGACAACAAGGCCATGCAACGAAAAAATGTGATTAAATTCAGTCTGCTTAGCCCACTTTTCGGGCGTTCCATATTTGGATATGAAAAGGTACAGCGATTTGGCCTTCATTGGGAAGGTGAGTTGGGAATTATTGGATTGGGAAATGAGAATTCGACCCATCGCAAAAAAGGACTATGGATTGCGGGTGGCCCCAAATTGCTGCTGAGAAAAGAAACCTATATGCGCGGCGAGAGGTATCTCCACTATTTGCAAGGTTCGTATGTGAGACCAGAAATTACAGTTGAATACCACAATGGCGAATACCCTCAATCTTATTACAACGGGAGTATTTACTCCAGTAAAATGTATGACTACACGCTTTTCACTGGTGGAGTAATGATGAATCTTGGAAAACAGTGGTTTGTAGGTGATGTGATGACCATTGAACTTTATTTTGGTGCGGGCCTGGTCTCAACAACGATCAAATACGACAAACCGGAAGAAGGAGTTCTTTCGAGCTATTATCGCAGTTTCAGCAGTGAATCATTGATTAATACTACTTCTGGAGGAATTGGCAACGGTGACATTTCACTTGGGCTAAAGGGAGGATTCAAAATTGGTATTGCTTTTGCCGGCAAGAAAAAAATGAATCCGCAAACATCCGGAGCACCTGTGCAGGCTAAATAGAATTTCATTCGATAAAAAAAGCCATCTCAGAATTATGAGATGGCTTTTTTATTTCGTTAGTTAGTCTTTTACAAAAACAGCATTCTGTTGCAGTCCGTTTTGTGAGTGAATACGCAGCACATACATTCCCGAAGCAAATTGATTGACACATACTGAAGGACTAAAAACGTTCAAAGCATGAACGGCATAAACTTCCTTCCCAGACATGTCCTCAATAACAACTGATTCAATGCCGGCCTCACTGTTGATGTATAAAAAATCGCTTGCCGGATTTGGATAAATGACAAGATCCAGCAGATTCTGCTCTTCAACTCCAATAATCGTAATATCTACACATTCGGAAGTGTAACTGCATTCATTGATTGTAACTTCTACAGCATAAGAACCTGAAACAGGCGGAGAAAACGACTGGCTGTTGGCGCCTGATAGAGGTTCAAAATTGTTGTTGCAATCGAGCCATTGATACGCAGCACCCGATTGCTGGGAAGTAAGTGTATTTCCATTTGCAAGAACATTTAAATTGGGTGCATCCACATTCGAAATGGTAATATTCACAATTGAATCACACCCGTGTATGGTAAAGAGTGAATCGACATAAAAACCAGGTTCAGAATATGCATTGTTTCCAACAAAAATCGTTTGATCCGGGCACTTCTCAAATGTCAATGACGTGATCGCCTCCGGATAAACCGCAACAATAGAATTTTCCGAATAGACCACACCCGAAGTAACACAACCAAGACTGGAAATAATGCTGCATTGCACAGGCGCTTCATTGGTCAAATCATTGATTACAAAAGTTACACCATTCTCTCCATCCACAGGAGATCCGCTCAGGTACCATTGCAATTCAGGCGCATCGCCACCGTTTTCATAGTTTGCAATGAAGGTAACTTCTTCGCCTTCACAAATAGCATATTCCGATGCAGAAACGTCAATTATCGGGTCACCCCCACTATAGACATTCGCTATTAATTCATTGGAGACATCGAAAACAGGGTTTGCACAAAATTCGTTATTGACGAGAACACAAACAATAACATCTCCATCATTCAAAGAACTGGAAGTGTATTCGTTTCCTGTAGAAACTGGAAATTCAGACCCGTTGAGATACCAGTTCACGCCTGGGTTCGCTCCTTCACCTGAAAGATCAGCTGTATAAACAACTTCCACGCCGGGGCAAATTTCACCCGGGCCGCTAATAGTTATAGATGGAATCATGCTTTCGGTTACGTCCATAACAATGGCCTCACTCATATCGGCTGCGGACACCAGGCATAGATCGCTGCTTTGCAAAGTGCAGGCTACGGCATCGCCATCAAGTGGATTTGTAAGAATAAACTGAAGACTATTTTCTCCAACCTCCTGACCATTGATTGTCCAGGTGTAGTTTGGGAAATTCCCGGGATTAAAAACAGTTGCGTTAAAAACTACTGTATCTCCGCTGCAAACAATGTTGGAAGGCGATACATCAATAAATACATCCGCCGTTCCTCCGGGATTCCCGACAGTAAAAACAATCACGTTGCTGGTATCGGAATATTGGGTAAGACAACCATCATAGGCCGTCATAACAACATACACTTCATCCAAATTTGAAATGATAGCCGAACTCAAAACAGAGCCCACATCATAAATAGTTTCATTCACATGCCACATATAACCAGGATTTGAACCACCATTCGTATTCGTAGCCGCAATCTCAACATAATCTCCCTGGCATATGCTGTTTGTAGCAGTGGAAATCTGTACATCGGGTATCTGTGGAGCTATGTAGGTAAGGTTGATGGTGATAATAGAATCACATCCAATGGCATTTGGAATGGTGTCTGAATAAATTCCGGATGAGGAATATACCAGTCCCGATGGTGAAGTGTAGTTGCCACACGATGATACATCGACCGAGCCGAAAGTTGGGTCCTGACAAAAATTAAATTCTGAAATGTAAAAACTGTACAGATCACCAGACATTTGGTTATCGGTATCCACAGTTGGATCAAAATCCACATTGCCTGTGAAAACACCGGTAACTATCAACTTAACACCTTCCAATCGGATCGTTGTTGGCCAGGTGTTAGGTCTTGTAAAGAGGTTGTAGTATTCAAGATCTGAATTAAGCATCCAGATAAATTCCTGATTGGCACCCGAAGTAAATTCACTTATTCCAGTGCCTGGATCAAAATCAACCACCCCGTTAAAATATCCCTGCACATACAAGCTACCGTTAGAATAAACCTTGAGAGCAGAAATGGCATGCGTACCCCCGGTTAATCCAGCATGATGCAAATAACTGCCATCCGAAGTTAGTTTAACAACGAGTGCTCCGCCGTTGATATTCGAGTACGTTACAACATCAGGTCCGGGATCCACATCCACCGAGCCAGTGGTCATGGAGCTAGCATAAAACAAATTCTGATCAGCGTCCAGACACATTCTCAAAGCTGTTGTAAAAGTACCACCCAGCATTTTGGCCCACAGCAATGAGCCATCGGAGGTATATTTAGAAATAAACGTATTCGCCTGACCAAGCCCGGAAGTCTGTGTAGAAACACCGGCGGAGAAATCAAAGTCAACTGTTCCGGCAAATGTTCCCAGCATATAGAGATTTCCATCCTCATCAAGCAAGACCTGATTAATGGAGTCGTAACCTGTAACGCCTAGACTGAAATGGATCAGATAATCGCCATTCGAATTGAGCAGCACCATGTAACCATCCCATGAACCTCCTGACGTAACCGAAACGACTCCTACACCAGGATCAAAATCCGAAGTGCCGCTAAAAACACCTGTTACAAAAACATTATCGGTAGTGGGATCAAGATAAATTGTGCCAGACAATTCATTCGTGGTATTCGAAAAATGCTTCACCCAAACGAATTCACCATTGGCATCCAGTTTTACAAGTGCGCTGTTGTTGAAAGTACCCGCGGAAGTGAGTGATGCGACGCCTACTCCTGGATCGAAGTCCAAAGTTCCATTAAAATAAACAGAAGCGTAAACAAAATCGTTCGCGTCAACTGCAATATCAGTAACCCCAAATCCCGAAGGGCCACTAAAAACTTTTACCCACATTAAATTACCTTCAGGCGAAAGTTTCTGAATAAAACCATCGTTTCCGGTTGCAGTGTAGCTATTCACGCCAGCGCCCGGATCAAAATCAACCGTATTGAGGAAAACTCCCGCAGAACAAATATTGCCATCTGAGTCGTATTCCGAAAAAATCTTCGAGTCGCCAAAACCGCCGCCTCCACCACCCATGAAATTCATGGATCCGGGGTCACCAGATCCGCTATCGGTATCGGCAAAGGCCGTTACATTGCCAAAAGTTGTTGTTTGTAGGTAATTGGGTAAAGGTTGTGCGTTCAACAATTGCATAAGTATGCAGGTGAACAAAAGGGTGGAAATAATTTTCATCAAGTTCGATTTGCGTTTGAAAATTGAACGCATAAACAACCACAGGGTTATGAGTTATACATAACCGATGTTGTAGTATTTCAAATCGATGGATTATTTTCTATAAGTGCAGAAGACTTCTATGTGGTGAGTTTGTCTAAAACTTCCATGATGTGATCCCATTTGCGCTGTGACACGGGTACACTATTTCCGTTTTCCAGTATTAGAAGACCGCCATCCGCTTTATCCAGGCGGGTAATCTTTTTGATGTTTACCAGGTGTGAGTGATGCGAACGTACAAATCCGTATTCCTCCAACAAATTTTCATATTCCTTAAGAGGTCGGCTTACTACGATTTGTGATCCATCCTGCAGGAAAAAAGTGGTGTAAGAACCTTGGGCTTCGCAATGAAATATTTCAGAAACTCTCACAAAATAGAGGGATTTATTATCGCGCAAAACGATTTTTTGATCTATAGATCGCAATTCCTGAAGTGCAGACTTCATAACCTCCAATTGGTCTGCAATGTGCTGTGTCCTAAGTGATTCAGAGGCTCGTCTAATAGCTTCTACCAGCTCAATACCTTCTACAGGTTTTAGAATAAAGTCGATGGCGCTGAATTTAAATGCATCAACAGCATACTTATTGAAAGCAGTTACAAAAACCAGTTGAAATTTATACTCGGGTATCTGACTGAGCAAATCAAACCCAGTCCCATCTTCCATTTCAACGTCCAGGAAGACTAAATCAGGGTGAAATGATTTGATTTGTGCCAGCCCTTCCTGAACACCTGTCGCCTCTGCAATGGCCGTGATATCAGGGAAATTAAGACGTATTAGTTCAACAAGAGTTGAGCGAAGCAATGCATCATTATCGACGACAAGTATTTTCATTTCTGATGCAAAAGTGGTAAAAATATCTTTACAACCATGCCGTTTTTTTCTCCACCCTTCAATTCATAACGTGCCATTCGTCGTGTTGATGCCTTTAAGAGAAATAATCTATCCGCAATTATTTGTGTAGCTCTGGATGGATATTGCTTCTTCTGTTGATCTGTCCGAATACCCTGTCCGTTGTCGCGAATTTCGATGTACAACTGATCATCCATTTTTCGCGCAAGAATATCCAATTGCCCACCCTCACTGATGCCCGCGAAACCGTGTTCAATAGCATTTTCGAGAAATGGCTGCAGTATCATTCCCGGGAGCATTATTTCAAATGGATCAAGCTCCGCATCAATATCAAACGAGTAGTTAAACCGCTGCGCTTTCATGTGTTTCTGGAGTTCTAGGTAATCCGTCAGGAACTCGATTTCACTCTCCAATGAAGTCATTTCAGCAAACGTACTTTCCAGAGATTGTCGCATGATTCTCGAAAAGCGTGCGATATAATTTCCAACTTCAGACCGTCGTTGTTCGTCCATGTTCAATGCCTGGATCGAACTCAGCACATTAAAAACAAAATGTGGATCCATCCTCGCCCGGTTCAATCGTTGTTCAATCTCCATCATCCTTTTCTTTTTATTGATATTCGATTGCCAGAACAACAATGCAATCACAATCAGCACAAGCACCAAAAGAGATGCGCCAAAAATCAGGCGTGATATCTGCAAATCCTGAATTTCATTTTCCTTTTCTACTATGGATTTTTGTTGGTTGAGTTCATTGATGGTGCTCTCATTTTTAACGCGATTGTATTTTTGTTCCAGCTCGCTGATGGCCGTAGTTTTCTCTTCATTGAGTAAACTGTCCTGCAATTGTTTCAATGACTCCAGAGCATAGAGTGCTTCCGCATTGTTACCTGTTTTTCGATAGAAATTGTACTTTGACTCAAGAAATAAAACACGGAAAGCATCATACGATTTTGTCATCTCCAGCTTTTCGGTAAGATCCAGGTATTTGCGCGCATTGGCGAGATCATTCATTTTTACATAAACCTGATGCATACCAAGGTAAACGCTGAATAGTATTGGCCTTTCACCCTTTTCAGCGAAAGTTTTGGCTTTGTTATATTCTGCAATCGAATTTGCATATTCTCCCTTTGCATCATAGGTAGTGCCCAGTGCACAATGCAGCTCCCCAGATTCATTCTCAAAATTGAATTCCTCCGCAATCTTCAAACCTTCATTTGCGTAGAAAATAGCAGAGTCAACGTACGTAGGGTTGGCCACTGCATTCTCTGCAAAATAGCCCGTTGCATAGGCAAGGCTCGACACCTTCACAAGTGGATCTTTAAGTTTGGGCAACAGAACCAATGACTTCTGAACATACAAAGCCAATTCTTTTGGTTGCTCCAGAATACTGAACACGGAACACAAATTGTGATATGCCGAGGTAAGTCCTTCCCAATCTTCCAGTTGTTCGGAGGTTTTGCAGGAAGCCAGATACGCCTGAGTTGCTTCTTCGAGATGACCGGTTTGTTGCAAATTGTGGCCTCGTTTGTTTTGTATGTCGGCAACAGATGAAAGTTCATTTATCTCAACAGCCAGTTTCATTGCCGAATCCAGATACAATTCAGATTGCTCAAATTGCTGATTCAATGCTCTGCTGGTTGAAAGAAACTTGAGTGAATACAATTCAAACTTACTGTCTTTTACACCCCGTGCAACTTGCAGCGCCTTTTGAGAATAGAAATAAAGTGAATCCGGGTCTCCGGTTTCGTTGAGTGTGCTCGTTCCAATGTCCAATAGAAGATTGGAGAGATCTTTTCCCTGCATGGTTGGGATCAGAGATTTCAGGCTATCCGAAAAAAGTTGTTGCGAAGCCGATTTGTTGGGGCATACCAGCACCATCAGACAGAATAAAACCTGAAAGACCATTGCGGGACCTATGCGAAACAACTTTTGCACGGGGCGAATGTATTCCAACCCCAATTGGATGGTCTAAATTTTAGACGAGCGGTAATTATCCCAAAAGAAAACCCGCGATCAATGTGACACGCGGGTTTATATATTCTTATTAGGGTGTGACTAACTCACCCGTTTGATACTGCAACCCACAGGCTTTGTATCGGCAGGATCAATTTTTTTACCTCCACCCAGATTCTGAATGGCATTCTTCAGGTAAGGCGAAGTCACCTTTGCAGCGCTTGCTACATTGTCGTCGATTGCTCCTTTGTACACAAGTTTCATGTCCTTGTCAAATAAGAAAGCATGCGGTGTTGTTTTTGCACCAAAGGCATTGGCCAATTCTGAATTGGTATCCAAAACGTATTTAATTGCATTGTATCCTTTCTCCGATGCGTGCGACTTCATATCTGCGAGGTTGTCACCATTGCTTCTTTTGGCTTCGTTGCTGTTCACAAGCACCAAACCAATATTCTGAGCGTCGCATGATTTTTGAAGCTCATTGTAACGGCCTTCCCATCCTTCACTGTCATCACCGCCAACCACGAAAGGACATGTATTGCACGAGAAAACCACCAACAAACCATTCGTTTTTTTCAGATCATTCAGAGAAACCTGCTTTTCGTCTGTACCAGTCATTTTTGCATCCGCTTTCGGCGCTTTGGCACCCAGATCGATGGTAGTAATTTCACCTGGTTTAAACGCGATGAATCCAAAAGTTGTAAGAGCAATTGCAAATAGAAATATGTATTTTTTCATTGTAGTAAATATTATTTTGGGCTAAGTTGATCAGAATTCTCTTTCAACACCATTGATGGGGATCAAAAGATTGTTAAATCACCCATGTAAGTTTAAAGTTACCTGCCCGGCTAATTCCCGACACTTCTGGTACCGAAAGGGCGGATAGATCAGATAGTTTTCAAACTATTGGCGCAACCAACGCTCGTTTTTTGGTCGCCAATCTGAATTTAAAAACGAGTTGTGATTTGATTTCAGTGAAATCAGATCACAACTCGTTCATACACCAGAGTTAGCCAGTTATTATCAATCCACTGTAATTACACGTTGAGCAGCAAAACCACCTTTGCGTGTTTCTAATCGAATAATGTATTGTCCGGAAGGGAAATTGCGCAAGTCAATAGGAATGCTTTCCCCAAATGTTGTATTCAATCGCT
>JBJXFC010000194.1:0-3732 GCA_046153915.1 Flavobacteriales bacterium | reverse complement strand
GCAACTCTCCTGTTGTGGTAAGGCTGTCATAAAGATCCATCACCCGGATTTCTGGTTGATTCACAGCCATAAATTTGTCGATGGTGTAAATGGTATCCCAATCATTTCCATATGGAATTCGTTGCGAAGTATAGACATGTACGTTGCCTTCAAAGGCCGGAGTGACAGTGCAAAAATCAGGTGAGTAGTACTTGGGTCTGTCTGCACGACCATTGTCTGTCCAAACTTCAATAAATTCAGCAGAACCCATCATGGTGGATATGACCACATTCTTCAAATCAACCCACATAAATTTTTGTGGTCCTTTTGAAATGGAATGTTCATCACGTGGAATAAAAACGCCAACGGAATCTGTAATGGTTTGTGCACCAAGTTGCATCGAAATGAGCAAGCACAGAAGTATCTTACCACAACGGTATAAAAACCAGGTATTCTTACCATGGTTGTATGAATTTACGACGACTGAAGGATTCACAGAAACTGCAATGATTCAACGTACGCAGTTTAGCCCGAAAGAACACATGGCCAAAATGAAATTTTATTTGGATTTCAACAATGCCAATGGTATTGGCGATAAACGCAAATCAGACTAGAGTGCAGCAACTATTTCAGCATAGTCAAATTGAATATCTTCGTGCAAGGTAGCGAGCGTTTTCCGTATTTTTTCCCGTTGACGCGTGTATATATTGTTCAACGTAGAATTGCTTTCAACGGGTAAGGGCGACTTCCTTAGATGATCACAAAAGTGAATAAGCAATTCGATTTCCAGGATTTTGCTACCCGAAAACCGAATGTATTTGTTGATAAGCCGCAGGATTTTCCGAATCGTTTTTTTTGCCAGATAGACATGCGACGTATTGACTTCAGTAAAAAGTTGATCCATTTCTGATTTGAAGTCCCTTATAAATTCCCGCTCATTTTCAGAATCAAACAATACATAAGACAACAATTCTTTGTTCTCTTTTTTATATCTGATTAATCTGAAACACAATTCGGACAGCTCATCCCGATCGAGGGTTTTGAGGTGTTTGCGAATGTCAGCAACACTGGCAGATTTCATGGCTTATGCATTTTTTTAAGATTGACCAGAATCTCTTCCAAACCATTGGTTTTGATCACATGCAGTGTTTGCAATAACATGCCCAACTTGCCTGCAGGAAATCCCTTACGGGCAAACCATTCGATGTAGGTTACAGGCAAATTGGCCAGCACAATGCCTTCGTATTTTCCAAAGGGCATCTTCATTGTAACTAGCTCTTTGAGCAGTTGGGGATCCATGTTCATGCGGTGGCAATAATACTTCTTAGATCAGGGCATTTTGGATAGAAATGCATTGGAAATAAACAGCGGGCACGCCAATCCGTTCAAATTGTCCTTTCTTTGCAGCACAACCATTTCCGATTGGCTCAGGTACTACTGCTCATACCGCCGCTTACACAGCTCAACACGCCCTATCCGGCTACGGCTTATCTCAGTGGATTTCTGAAGAGCCGCGGAATTTCTTTCCATCAGGGGGATTTAGGACTTGATCTATTTCTGACATTGTTTTCAAGGCACGGAATTTCCGAAATCATGGATGCGGTAGAGAAGGGCGGATTCACATTGTCTGCTGGTTCGAATGATGTACTTAAAAATCGCATTAAGTATGAAGAGACAATAGATGAGGTGATCTCTTTTTTGCAGAATAGAAATTACACCCTTGCATACCGCATTGCCCGTCGCAAATACTTGCCTGAAGGCAAACGGTTTGACACCATACCGGAGCTAAATGCCTTTTTTGGAAGCATCGGCACGCAAGATCAGGCGCGGTATCTGTGCACCTTGTATCTTGAAGACCTGGGCGATCTTATCCAGGAATCTGTTGGACCGCAGTTTGGATTTTCGAAATACGCCGAGCGAATTGCACGCACAGCGACTTCATTTACTCCGCTGAATGAAGAATTGGAAAAACCCAATAATTTTCTCGATCAGAAATTGCAGAATCAATTGATGCAATATTTTGAAAATGAAATTCCTGCCATCGTAGGCTTTACTGTTCCGTTTTCCGGAAATCTATACGGAGCGCTGAAGTGTGGTCAATGGATTAAAAAACATTATCCGGAAACTAGAATTGTATTGGGCGGAGGATATGCCAATACCGAATTGCGCGATCTCACCGATCCACGTGTTTTTGATTATCTGGATTACATTACTCTCGATGACGGAGAAACACCTTTGGAAGCTTTGTGCAAGAATATCCTTGATGGCGAAGACGTAGGTTACAAGCAAACTTTTGTTCGCAGGAAGGATGAAGTGAAATTGCTGAATACCTATCTCGGGAAACACTATTCTCATGCACAAACACCAGCTCCTACGTATGAAGGATTAAGATTGGAAGAATACCTTAGCATGTATGATGTTCCCAATCCGATGCACCGCTTGTGGAATGATGGAAGATGGAATAAACTCACCATTGCGCATGGTTGTTATTGGAAGAAATGCAGTTTTTGCGATATAACCTTGGACTACATCAGCCGATTTGATCAGGCTCCTGCGAAATTGCTCGTAGATAAAATGGAAACGCTTATCGCTGAGACAGGCGAAACCGGATTTCATTTCGTTGATGAAGCTGCTCCGCCTTTGGCCATGCGCGATCTGGCTATTGAAATTATTTCGCGCGGATTGCAGGTAACGTGGTGGACGAATATCCGCTTCGAAAAGACGTTTACTCCTGACCTGGCCAAATTGCTTGCGGCATCCGGGTGTATTGCAGTAACTGGTGGATTGGAAGTTGCCAGTCCGCGCTTGCTCGAGTTTATGGAAAAGGGAATTACCATTGAGCAGGTCAGCAAGGTGTGCGCAGGATTTCGTGATGCCGGCATTTTAGTCCATGCGTATCTCATGTATGGATTTCCTACAGAAACAGAACAAGAGACGATCGATTCATTGGAGATCGTAAGGCAATTATTTGAAAACGGATTGTTGCAATCTGCATTCTGGCATCAGTTTGCAATGACAGTTCACAGTCCTGTTGGAAAGGATCCAGCAAAATATCAGGTAGTGCGCACAGGACCCGAGTTTGAAGGATTTGCCAACAACGATCTCTTTCACGAAGATCCAACAGGTGCAGACCATGAACGCTTTTCAGAAGGACTAAAAAAGGCGCTTTACAACTACATGCACGGACGTGGATTTGATTTTCCATTGCGCGATTTTTTTGATTTTCTTGTTCCACACACCGAGATTCCTAAAAAACTCATTTCAAAATACCTCAACAGACCTGTTGCCGATCCAATTGCTTCTCCGGGTTATGTCTTAATGTGGGAAGGAATTCGTGCTGAAAAATCTACGTCATCAAAGAACAAATCCGCCTTGAATTTTTATGGAAAACGGGGAAATGTGCAGATCGAATTTCCCGAAAAGATTGCACGTTGGATAGAAGACCAATCTGCCAACCTTGATGTGCGTTCCGGCGCATGGCCTGAGCTCGCAACCACACTCCAAAACTGGAGCGAACTAGTGAATTTGTCACCCGAAAAAATCGTTACAGAAAACTGGTGGAAGAAGTGGAGGGCAGAAGTGGTGTGGGTTATTCGGAAGTAAAAATGGAAATCGGACTGCTTTATTTTTTTAATCAATCAAGAAGTATCAAGGTTGGATACAAAGATCCCTCGCTCCGCTGCAGGATGACAAGGTATTTTAGAAGTAGGATGCTGCGCGGAAAAGGTGAAGAAAAAGGGCGGCGCAGCCGCC
>JBJXFC010000182.1:0-5490 GCA_046153915.1 Flavobacteriales bacterium | reverse complement strand
TGAACCGTATTCTCGATGTGAATCACAGTGAGAGTATCGCTCAGAAGTTGATGGAAGTAAGTGAATTTGCAAACCGCCGTCGTCTTGATTACGAAGACGAAATGGTGCGCATGGAATTCGAAAAACTGTATGTTCAGCTCGTTCACACAAATACGGATTTATTGCGTCAGTCAAAAATTCTGACGAACGAATTGCTGCCATTGCTTGAGCGTATTCGCACAGAGTCATTGATTCTTACGGGATGGATTGAATTCCTTCGCAATCCTTACAAGTCTGATGCACCACGCATGCTCAAAGCGACAAGAGGAATGCCGTATGCGAAAGACATGCTTTATAAAACACGTGAGTTCTTTCAGCAATTTGAAAATAGTGAAAATGTTTTCCTTGATGAATTATCGGCAGATTTCGACAAATGGATTTTTGATCGTGAATCTTTCAAACTGAAGATGCATGAACAAATGCCGATCAACGACTTCTTTAGCTGGTGTATGAATGAGTTGGGCAAAGATTTTCCGGCAATTGAAACCGATAAATTTTTCGCGATGACAGGCTTGTTGTTCGACGATGAATTCCAGGTAGAATATGGCAAGAAAAACGAACGTGTAGTTATCAAAACGACCACCAGCAACCTCAATGTGCCCAAGTTAAAAATTGAGCCTACAGAAAAAATAAAATAACCAATCGACTTATATGACCATGGTATTTCCGAAGAAACACAGACAAATAACAGACGACCTGATGTCAGGAAAGTTTGTGTTGAGTAACAACGAAATTTTTAATGAACTGAAAGAAAACGCAGATTTTTATGCCGACTTCTTCAAAGTATCATTTGATTACGAATTGGTTTTAAAAAGCGATTACGCTTATTTGTTGAGCAAAGAAACCAACGAAAACTTCTCCCGCGATGTGAGCATTTTTGTAGCTGTTCTCAGCTATGAACTCGATCGCGATGGAAAAAACTTCATGGAAGCGATGGAGTTCTCTGAATTCACCTTCGAAGAAATCGATCGTTATTTCGAAAACTCATCGTTCATCGATTTGATTGAAAGCAACAAACAATTGCGCGACAAAGAAAGCCGTCGTGTTTTGATCAATGCCATGGCACGACGTAATATCGTGTACAAGAACTTCGAAGACCGTTTCAGTTTTACGCAAGCCTATAAGATGTTCATCGACTTCGCTAAGGAATTGGCTATGAAGCGGATGAACAACAGTGAAGCAGTCGCGAACTAAACCAGGATCTAAATCATTGCTCGAAAACCTATGCTCAAACAGCTAATCATTGCGCTATCCTCAGTGCTAATATCAGCTTTCAGTACTTGCGCACAATCCATATTTGACTGGCAAGAATTCGACCCGATTGATGTACCTTCTGACTATGAAAAGGAATTTTCCTTGGGAACTGCTGAGAAGCACTTCTTCAAATTGGCGAGCGGTGAATACCTTCACATTCGCTCGGTCAGCGAGACTCATGAAATCATCAAATACAAAGCAGCCATCAACAAAATTGATTTTTTCAAGTTTGACTCTGAAGGCAAGCACATCAAGACGACTTCTGGTACAATGGAAGAACGTCAATTCAAAGGAGGCTATCCTGAAGAAATATTTCAAGTTGGAAGTAAGATTGTAATGTTGTTGTGCACCAACACAGACGGAAATCAAACCTATTCTCTATGGGAGATAGAGGACATAGACAAGTTTACTAAAATCGCCGACATCTCAGTTGATCAAATGAGATACAAAAATTTCATTTATCCGGATATCGCTGTATCAGAAAATGGAAAATTCTTTGCTATTTGCATAGGCAACGGCGCTAACTTTTTCTTGTACAATGATCAACTCGAACTCATCTATGAAAAAACGCTGATCCCTTTTGAAGGAGATGAAATGCCAAAATGTAAGATTCGACAAATGTTGGTGGATGACAACGGCATCATTTTCGTTGAAATGTTATTCACCAGTGTAGAAAACAAGCCCACGATGTTTAAGTCAAGTAAATCTGCATGGCTATTTGCTGTATTGAATCAGAAGGATGAGAATATTTTAACGGTGGACTTAGGTTCAGCATTCGGTGTAGAAGTTTTAAGTTGGGAACTTCACCTTGCTGATTTAGGAGGTAGTATTAGTCTGATTTACGACAAGTGTGATTATTGGATGTACGAGGGTATGAAAAACGGTCATCTCTTGTATTTAGTCATAAATAAAAAAACAGGTGATATTGAATTGAATAAAGAACTTGAATACGCTATGGAAGCCGAAAAAACGAACTACGTAGGTTACGGTTTCCTTTGTCAAGATGTGGAATTCAAATCAGGCAAATTAATGATTTCCGGGAAAGTCGTACATTCGGATGATGCCACACAGAGGCTTCGGATTCTGGAGGTAGATTCAAAAGGAGTTGTTTTAGAAAAGGTCAATGTCACTCCTAATGGTAGTATAGCAGAAAGACCCAGTAGCTTGACTTCATTCACCCACAATGAATATTACGTAGTGCCCTGCTATACAAGTGAAGAAGAATATGAAAAAATAAACAAAAAATTGCCAAACGATGAATTCACAAAATTCTCAGATCCTTACAGAAAGGTTTCGAAATTTTTCGTCGTTTACAATACAGTAAAAAAAGAGACTAAATACGAGTTGTTGATAACCCAAAATTCACTTTACAGGGCACAGCTTAAAGCTTCAAAGAATAATAACTCACTTTTTATGTATGAAGTTACGGATGATAAACTGGCCATCAAAGTAGCACCGCTAGTCAATTAGTTCATAATTCGAAAATAATCAATTCAACTTCAATGATTTCAAATGGCAGGTTTTAAAAACCAATGTTTTCCATAGTATAAGCGCGCAAAGTATTAATGGACTTTGCTAAGGAGCCTTTAATAAAAAAATTATCACCCTCGCTACACGGGGTAAACATAAGGTTACCAATATCAGTGAGAAATTGAGGTGAGATCCCTTGCTAAGAGGGCCTTGGATAAGACTAATCAACAGCATTCTGCAAATTGAGGTGAGATCCCTTGTTTCGCGTACTATCGAAAAGTCAACACAACAGCATTGGGCAATTGAGATGAGATCCCTTGCTTCGCGTACTACGGAAAAGTCAAAATAACAGCCTTGGGCAATTGAGATGAGATCCCTTGCTTCGCTGCGGGATGACAAGGCGGCTGCGTGTTGGGGGGGCAAAATCGGGGCGGCTGCGCCGCCCCGATTTTGCGAGAGACCAAGAGCAGAGGGGTTATTGGGCCAAAGGATTGAATGTCGGGAAAAATCAATGGTCAAAAGGGTGAGTTTCTAGTGTTTTTGACTACCTTAGCCCTTGTTATTCCTTTTCGAAACCTTAACTTATCCGGTCATGGCAACTTCCAGAGAAGAATTGAAGATGGCTGTACACGAAATTCTGAACGATGTAATCGAGCAGGGATTTCACCATCTTGTTACCCATCCACAACAAAGTGATGAGCTAAACACCATCATCAAGGATGCAACAGATGAATTGAACTACCACCTTCTCAAAATTGATTCGCACAATTTCAAACCCGGCAGCAAGGAACTGAATCAGCATTTCAACGCTATATCGCACGACGCTCAGCGCAGATCGCTCGAATTGCTTTCCAAATTGCAGAAACTCCAGCAAATCGACAACCCACGTCTGAAAAGGGTTTGAGGCAATTCATCAAGGCCATTTTTCCGTTTTCAGCGCCATTCCATTAACACCGATCACAATTTTTCAACTTTGACCCTGTCCACCCATTTCAGACGGATATTTGGGCCATGCAAGAAATTCTGGAAGAAGAGCAAATTGAAGTCATCGGTGCCCGTGAGCACAATCTCAAAAACATTGATGTAACCATTCCGCGCAACAAACTGGTTGTAATTACCGGACTGAGTGGAAGTGGAAAATCATCGCTTGCATTCGACACCATTTATGCAGAAGGACAAAGGCGCTATATCGAAACTTTCGGTGCTTATGCTCGTCAGTTCATTGGTGAAATGGAGCGTCCCGATGTAGACAAAATCAATGGTCTTTCTCCGGTTATTTCCATCGAACAAAAAACGGTAAGCCGCAATCCACGCTCAACTGTTGGCACCATCACCGAGATCTATGATTTTTTGCGACTACTATTTGCACGTGCTGCCGATGCATTCAGTTATGAAACGGGCGACAAAATGGTGCGCTATAGTGACGACCAGATTGTAGAATTGATACGTGAATATTATGCCGGAGAAAAAATAGTTATTCTCGCACCACTTGTAAAAGGCCGCAAAGGACATTACCGCGAATTGTTTGAAGGCCTTATGAAACAAGGTTATTTGCGCGCACGCGTGGATGGCGAACTTGAAGAAATGGTGAAGGGGATGAAACTCGATCGCTATAAAATTCATGACATCGAAGTGGTGGTAGATCGCTTGCAGATTGAAGAAAAAACCACCAAAAAAAGTGCGGCCAACGATGCTGAACTAAATCGTATTCGCCAGTCTGTTCAAACCGCCATGCGCATCGGCAAAGGCAGTTTGATGATCTTAAAACACACTGCCGACGAAATTGCAGTTTCGAAGAAAAAAACGAAAAAAACAACAGGTGAAACTCCACGTCATTTTTCGCGTCATCTGATGTGTCCAACAAGTGGTATTTCGTATCCGGAACCTGAACCCAATTTGTTTTCGTTCAACTCGCCTTATGGAGCTTGTCCGCGCTGCAATGGATTGGGAGAAGTGACGGAAATTGATTTGGAGAAAATCATTCCGGACTTCAAAAAAAGCGTGAAAAAAGGCGCTATTGCACCGCTTGGCGATTTCCGCAGCAACTGGACATTTGCACAGGTGGAAGGATTGTTGAAACTACATGGATACGATCTCAATACACCATTGGAAGACATGGACTCCGATGTGATCAGTGCAATTTTGTATGGATCAGAAGAGTTGATTGCTGTTAATTCGGGAAGTTACAATTACCAGGTCAAATTCGAAGGTGTAATAGCAACAATCGAAAAACAAACCGACGATGAAGCTAGCCCTGGATTGAAGCGCTGGGCAGAATCTTTCATGAACAAGCGCACCTGCGAAGAATGCGGAGGAAGCCGATTAAAAAAAGAAGCATTGTATTTCCGCATTGCGAATAAAAATATTTTCGACCTAACGGCGATGGACTTAAGCAGTCTGGCCAAATGGTTTGACGGAGTGGAATACAAAATGAGTCAAAGGCAGGTTGCAATCGCTACCGAGCCATTGAAAGAAATTCGTTCGCGACTCGGTTTCCTTGTCAATGTGGGATTGGAATACCTCACGCTCAACCGTGGATCGCGCACATTGAGCGGTGGAGAAGCACAACGTAGTCGCCTGGCAACACGGATAGGATCACAATTGGTTGGAGTGCTTTATATTTTAGATGAACCCAGCATCGGATTGCATCAACGCGACAATCACCGGTTGATCAATTCACTTAAGGCCTTGCGTGATGGTGGCAACAGCGTAATTGTTGTAGAACAC
>JBJXFC010000168.1:0-6681 GCA_046153915.1 Flavobacteriales bacterium | reverse complement strand
TTGTATTTTTTAATTGAATCGATCAATTCGATATAATTTTGAAATAGAATTAGGCATTCTCGATTAATTTGTTCTGGCGTATTTTCATTTATGGCATCGGTAAGTTCCGAAATCAACTGCTTTATGTCCATGAGTTTAGCCTGGTAGTTTTCAGGTTTAAGTCCAGTTGCAGTCATTGTACTGAAATCAAATTCAAATTTCAGTGCTTCAGATATATCATACTTGTCCATTTTAAGTTCTAATTGTTGTGCGAATATATTAAAAATGAACCAATCGACTTATCGATAAGATAGGTTCCATTATTTAGCAAAAACCCCGCTCTCTCAAGCGGGGTTTCCTTTTACTTCTTCACCTTTGGCGGTGGTGGTGGGGTTTTGCCAGGCCCAGGAGGATTGAAGTCCCTCTTATCACCTGACTTTTCTCCAGTTTTTGAAGGCCAGTTTTTTGGCCCAGATTTGGAATTTTTTGACATAATTGAATTTAATTAAGTGCAGATCGCCTGCACGACGCTTTAAGCGAAATTGCTAAAGGGTAAAGATTTCTTATCAGATAGTATTGTCCCAGTACGAAATCAAACGAAGTGCCAATCCTTTGAGCTTAACAAATATTTGGAACTGGCTCAACATTTCCAATTGTCTTATCAAAAATTGAAAACCTGAACTAAATATCAAAATTGGAAATCCGACTTTACTAATTCGCATCACAAATTCCCCCCGTGCCCACCCAAAACACTATCTCCAAATACTGGGCACACCCTGTGCCCACCATTTTGACTATCTCTTTTTGGTGGGCACGTCCGAATTTACTGAGGCAAATTTGTAATTCCGGCACACAAATTGTCTCAGGAGATCGGCAAGATGAATGAAATTCGTCAAATCCGTCAGTCTCTGGGAATTTCGCAACGCGAATTAGCCAACTTGTTGTCGATTCCCAAATCAGCTATCAGCATGGCCGAAAGCGGACAACGTCCCCTGCCCGATGAAGTGCTGACCTATCTCCGGTTTATGGCTGCGAATAAGATGCCTGTCCAGGATTTGCATCCCGACATAGAGGAAGAAATGAATCGAAGAAGAGAAGAATTCGACAACCAGTTGAAGGATTCTTACCGCGAAAAAATGGCGCGTATCGAAGTGCAAATTTCCAATCTGGATAAAGAAATTGCCATTCAGGAAACCATCTCAATTCAAATTCAGGCCAAGTTGTTCTTACTTGGCGAAGAATTAGTTGCCACATTAAAGGGGAGCAGACAATACGGTATTATCTTCTCGGAAATCAACCGACTGTTGGATGTGCACTACAAACCCAATCAGCTCTATCACCAATTGCTTACCGTAAAACGTGATAGTTTGAGGATGGAGTTGGAAGGGTATCGGGCGGTGGTGGGAGAGTAGATGCATCAATTCAAATCAATGTTGAGAACATGCTTCAAGGAAGAAGAATGCGCGAATTCTTGCGCGGCTTTTCGCCCCTGACCCCTAAAGAGAGAGTTTGAAGAGGATTCTCGTACAGTCGAAAATTCATGAACTCAATTCGAAGTCGATTCACTTTCGATTTACGTGTACCCTACGCGAATTTCCCCTACTAGGGGTCAGGGGCGGCGGTGCTTTTCGATAGCAATCAGCACGGATCGAAGTTGGTTCGATTGTCTGTGCTGCCTTCACAGATAGATTATGCCCAATTGACATCGCTTTTATTGTGTGTATATTTGTGGTATGCTTTTGCGTCGTGATGATATCATCGCTTTGAAACACCTTTCATTGGCCACCGATATGGTGGATATTGACACGATTCCAACTGTTTTCAGAGCCGATTTTGATATATTTTTCTTTGGTAAAACGCTTGTGAAGCGAGAGGAAAAACTGCTGGCTTTTCCCAATGATGTGAGACTCTGGACCATTCAACTTGCCAGAAAGACTTTACCTTAATCTGTATGCTCCTCCCTAGTTTAGAAGAATTCAATCAGGCGCTCGAAGATTTTCGAAGTCATTATCCTTTAAAGGAATGGACGAATGAATTTAGCGAGTCCGTGCTCAATGACTTTAGCTTCTTCTCATCAAGACTGGAAGATCCCAACTTGCAGTACGGAGATACCATTCGATTTCTGAATAATGAAGTAGTGAATACTTTTCGGGTTGATTCCTTTCATGCTGTCTCTGAGCACAAGGCAGTGTTGTCTGAGTTGATGAAAAACCTCGAGCACTTTGAACTAACTGAACAATCCATTCAGGCCATTCATCGTTCATTGATGAGTTCACCTTTGGCCTGGGAAACGGAATTCAAACCAGATCTCATTGGCAATTACAGAAACGAACCAGCTATGGGATCACGTCAGCCGTTTTTCGTAAACAAAGAATATGTGCCACATTACAATCTCGAAATTGTTATGGCATCCTGGCTTCCGCGCTGGAATAATGCGTTTGATGAGATAGATAATTTAAGTAATGAAAAGCACATCATTTCACGAATAGCCCATTTTCATAATACATTCTTAAATGAAATTCATCCTTTCGCAGACGGCAATGGAAGGGTTTGTCGAATCATTATTGGGGCAATGCTTATGCGCCATAACTGTCCGCCCGTTTTCCCCCAAATACTTAATGATAATGATCAAAAGACTTACATCACTACCATCATCGAATGTGAGAAGGCTAATTCGGATGAGCCACTGATAACTTATCTGGCGAATGGTATGTCGAAGTATATGCGCGATAGAATTTAACTACAAGGTCGGGAATGATCGAAGAAACCTTTGGGTGATTCACCATAAAAGGCATCAACAATTCATCCTGACATTTTTACCAATTGGATTTTCATTGATCGTTGAATTTATCTTGTTTTTTTTAACAGCCGCCATAAGCGCTTTCCCTCCACCAAAAGTTACAGCCCCTCCAAACATTTAACGATGATTTAGTATTAGTAAATTTTCGTATCGTTTTTTTGAAGTGCTGAAAAGCCTGTCATTCCTCGTTTTTATGAGTTTGGCACGCGAATTGAAAACAACCAATCAATGCGTAAAAACAAACTAATAAAACGCGCAGGACAAATGATATACAATTTAAGTGGGCTGACATCCCTACCCGACATCGACTCGATGTTGGAGTCAGCTAACGGGGAGAAACAAGAATTGGTAGCCCGAAAGAGTTTTCTTGAAGGCCGAATTCAAAGTAGTATCAGCAATATCTCCGAAATCCAGGAGGACCTTGCTGAGGTAAACACCGCAATCAGCCAGTTTACAACTGAGTTGGCAGCACTGCAGGAAGGTAGTGAGGCCTTTATCAGAAAACAGGCAGAGTTGTGGAGAGCACAGGCGAGAAAAAACATGATCGATCTGCGCGCGATGAGTCCGGGTTACCGGGAACTTACCAGACAGGAACGTATACACGACGTTGCCAAAATCGACCTGGTAGTTGCTGAGATCGACACCTACATCGCGGCCCTCGAAGCTCGCCGCACAGAAATCCAAAACGCATAATGAGGAAAATCTGTACGCTAATCTAAAAACCCCGCTGTGCACGGCGGGGTTTTTTGTGTCCAACAGCAGCGTTAGCACCCTACCGTTCATTGCAGACAATTATTGTCAGATCCCTTGCTTCGCTGCGGGATGACAATCGTAATCTTTTTATGGGGTCGGGCAAAAAATGAATAAGAGAAAGTAAGGGCGGCGCAGCCGCCCTTACTTTCTCTTATTCATTTTTTGCCACCCTTAACCACCAGCCGCCATGTCATTCCGCAGCGCAGCAAGGAATCTTAACACAGTTTGCAGGATGCCCTTCTGCGCCATTTCTTCCACCAGCGCAGCAAGGAATCTCCCCACAGGTTGCAGGATGCCTTTCCGTGCCATGTCTTGCTCCAGCGTAGCAAGGAATCTCCTTTCAACTCAGAGCGAGAATGAGTGCACAGAGCGGTTGTTCCCCTCAATACGCTCTCATTCTGTTTCTCGCTCTGAAATCTCATCGCACAAATACCTTCACCCTTTCCATCTCATCCCCGCATCGCAGTTGCAGGAAGTAGATTCCCGAACTCAGTTGATCGAAATGAATTGTCGCTGTTGATTTGCCCCTGCGGGCAGTCAATCAAGGTGGAAGCAGAAAGACATCTGCATTGATTGCACGAACCTCAAGGAATTCAATTATCTTTGAAATATGATGATTCAACGATTTCAACTTTCCCGATTCATTTTTATCGCTTGCCTTGCCTTGATGCCCCTGGTGCAAACATCTTGTGATGGGGGTGCTCCGAAAACGGACATTACTGTTTCTATTTCGGAAGATCACGATGCGGCTCGAAGATTATTAAAGGCTGCCATCGATATGGCCGGAAAATTTGGCGTAGTAGAGGAGACTGCGCTTTTATCGAATGAGGAAATGTTGGAAGCAATACAGGAGAGTATCGAGGATTCTGGTGAGGATCTTATCACAAAATCCCCTGATGTTTTGACTGTTGATATCCCGCTGCAGTCGGGCAGGCAAATTCAAGTTTCTTTTGTTCATGATTTTCTTATAGAACAAATGGGCAAAAAAAATAGTCTCAGAGAGCAGAATTGTCAAAAGAGGTTTATCACCAACAAGAAGATGTTGTTAAAGGATGAAGTTGCTGCTGAATTGTTCTTTGTTAGTGTGAATTGGACTCCTATCGAGCCATTGACTAAAAAAATGTGCAAGTTTCAGGGCCAGGTTATTCTTAAAACAACAATGAAAGCAGAAGATGTCGCAGATACTTTGTCAATCGAGAATCCTTCAGCTGTGATTTACATTGGTGAAGAATAATGGCAGGGAATCATGGGCCCCCGTTTAATGGCAGAGCGAGCATGAGGACGAAGAGCGAAGGTTACGATAAGCCAAGATGGTAACGTATAGCTCCATGCGCACCCAAACCGCTCTCACTCTGTTTCTCACTCTCTGTTCTTCCTGACCGCTCATCCCTCACCATCGCCTCTCCATAAAAAAAAAGCTACTGTTTCGAAGTGCATTCCCTACGTTTGACCATACTTACAATTTAACTTAGATCACTTCACAATGAAAAAATTGCTTTTCCTCGCGTTTATCGCACTATCGGCTTTCACTGCTTCTGCGCAGACTGCCGATGAAATTCTCGCCAGTGCCAAAACAGCTACCGGTGGTGCTGAATGGGACAAGGTGAATTCAATTAAAATGACCACTGTTATTGAACAACAAGGCATGAAGATTCCAATGGAGATAGTAGTCATGCGCGATGGTCGTACGTACACAAAAATTTCTGTACAAGGTATGGAAATTTATCAGAATGTTTTTGATGGAACTACTCTCTGGTCTACCAATTTTATTTCGCAAAAGGCAGAGAAAGCAGATAGCGAATCAACTGAAAATTACAAACGGGAAATGAAGGATTTTCCAAGCTCAATTCTGAGTTACAATAAGAATGCATACCCTGTTGTAAAACTGGAAGACGCAACGATTGACGGCGTGAACTGCTTCAAAATTCAGATTACCAAAAAGACGCAGCTCGTTGAGGGCAAAGAAGTAGCAAATGTCGAATACAACTACATCGACAAAGAAAGTTTTGCTCTTATCATGACCGAAAGTGAAATCATGGGCGGTGAAATGAAAGGAAAAATTGAACAACTAAAATTCAGCGACTACCAGGAAGTGAGTGGTGTGTTTATGCCATACGCAATGGATCAGGGAATCAAAGACCTTGGATCACAGACGATCACTTTTACAGCAATTGAAATCAATCCGACAATTGACGAAGAGCTATTCAAATACAAAGGCGAATAAGTTCAACATCCTTAAACACTTTCCTTATGCGCAATAAATCCTGGATGCTGCTACTCGCATTGAGCAGCACTGTCACCGCGTTTTCACAAGAGTCAACTGCCATCAATGCAGGTGATTATTTTGGAGACTACAAAGCCCGTCAGATAGGACCCGCCATCATGAGTGGTCGCATTTCTGATATCGAAGGCCATCCTTCAAATTCTCAGATTATCTATACCGGTGCTGCCGGCGGTGGTGTCTGGAAATCGAACGATGCCGGACTTACTTTTAACTCTGTATTCGACGATTACTGTCAATCAATAGGCGCCATTGCCGTTGATCCAAACGATCCGGACAATTCTGTTTGGGTTGGAACGGGTGAGGTGTGGACGCGCAACAGCGTTTCTATCGGCGATGGAATTTACCATACATCCGACGGCGGAAAAACGTGGGCCAATAAGGGACTCAAAAATTCTGAACACATCAGTGCCATCGAAGTGCATCCAAAAGATCCCAACACGGTGTATGCAGGTGTACTTGGTGCTTTATGGAGTGATAGCGAAGAACGTGGAGTTTACAAAACAACAGACGGTGGCAAGACCTGGAATAAAATTCTATTCGTAAATGCAGGCACGGGATGCTCTGAGTTGATCATGGATCCAAACAACCCTGAAATTCTTTACGCTGCATTTTGGGAGTTTAGAAGAACAGCTTTTTCATTTAGTTCAGGTGGACTAAACAGTGGATTGCATAAATCGATTGATGGAGGAAAGACATGGAATAAAATCCAAATAGGTTTTCCAAAAGGCCAGTTGGGAAGAATAGCAGTGAGTGTTGCTCCATCGAATTCGAACATATTGTACGCTGTAATCGAAGCTGAGAAAGCGAATGAGAAAGGCATGTACAGCTCCGATGATGCAGGTGCAAGTTGGAAATTTCTCAATGG
>JBJXFC010000167.1:0-4167 GCA_046153915.1 Flavobacteriales bacterium | reverse complement strand
GGCGCGGAGGACACAGAGGTTGCACAGAGATTGCACCACAATTAGTAAGTAGGTTTTGAAGATTTTGAGAACGCAGAGCTCTTCTGGCGCGGGTTTCAGCGCAGCTAACCCGTGCCTTCGGCTAGTGAGGGCTTGCAGCCCGAAGGGAACTAAAACTACTTCCTTGTCACCCCCGGCTCAAACAAACGCACCATGATTTCCCAAGTGTTGTCGTGTTTTACAACATCGAGGTCTACCGTGGGATAAGTAGCACGCACTTTTAAATCGTCGCTGTTGTAGATGTAGGAAATGGCACGTGTGCCGTCGGCATTTTGATTTTTCACGCGTTTGTATTGCCAGTTGGGCAACATCACGTTGAGTTCTTTTTCGATGGAAGCCATCATCTCTGTGCTTGAAGTTTCGCTGGTAAATACTTTGCGCAATACCATTTCTTGTACGTTTCTTTCTTTGTTGAAGGAGAATTCACACACGTCGAAATTCTTAACCGAACTCTTATCAGGCCAGGAGCCTTTCGCATCTTTCAATGTCTCCAATCCAGAGAAACTCTGAGCATAGGCATTCTTAAAGAAGTCGTAAAACTCTGCCTGTTGAACGGTGGTAAATGACATCAGTCCAATGGCTGTGATAGCGTAAATAGAAATAATAACTTTCATGTTTTCTGCGATTTATTACCCCTTTGAACGGAGATGATGCAGAAAGGTTTTATTTTTGAGTCAAATACCCCATAATCAGGATCTTTACGGCATTTTGGGCGTGTACTGATTCTTGAAAAATGGCTCGTAAACAGCGATAACAAGTTCAATAATCCCGTCTTTATTGGTTACACCCATTTCAACTATCGGACGTTTTTGTTTGTCTGCCATTTTAGGTGAATTGAAGTCATAAATGGTCTTCATATACCCGACATATTCCGCCTGATAAGATTGACTTCTAACATAATCACCAACAGGCAGAAGCGCAGCTATCTGCGATTCATAAGCGGCAAGCAATTCACCACCTTTCTCTTCTGATTCCACCTTTTTTGTCATTACAACACCCAGCGTTCCGATGGATTCACTCTTACTGATGATAGCTTTATCGAAATCTGAAAAGGCAACGGTTGATGCATTGCCGCCTTCTACCGTTGCACCTTTGAGGGATTCCAAGCCCTTGATACTTTGCAAAAAGACTTGTTTGAAGTTCGTTTTGAATGCATCCGATTGTACAAATGCGAACGAACAGATGGCGATTGAAAAAATGTATAATAGGCGGATCATGGTTTTCATTTTGGGATGACTAAGATATAACGAAATCTGTTGTCTTGATTCCAAATTGAGTGGTGCAAAAAAGCCCCTATTTTACTCCGGGGCTTTTCGTTTTTTATTTCGGCAGTGTCCCCACCATCTTAGCCGGAACCACCCATTCGTCGTATTGTTCCGGAGTGACATATCCAAGTCTTACGGCTTCTTCTTTTAAGGTTGTACCATTCTTGTGAGCGGCCTTTGCAATCTCAGCTGCTTTGTAATATCCGATTTTGGTGTTGAGTGCTGTGACCAACATCAGCGAACTATCTACAAGTTGTTTGATGCGCGCATGATTGGGTTCGATACCTGACGCACAATGTTCATCAAAACTTACACATGCATCACCAATCAACTCTGCACTTTGCAGGAAATTGTAAGCCATCATGGGTTTAAACACATTGAGTTCGTAGTGTCCTTGTGTTCCACCAACGCTAATGGCTACATCATTGCCTATCACCTGCGCGCACACCATCGTGAGTGCTTCACATTGCGTCGGATTTACTTTTCCTGGCATGATGCTGCTTCCGGGTTCATTTTCCGGAATATGAATTTCACCAATTCCACTGCGAGGACCACTGGCCATCATGCGAATATCGTTGGCAATTTTGTTGAGCGATACAGCAAGTTGTTTGAGGGCGCCATGCGATTCTACAATGCCATCATGTGCCGCAAGTGCTTCAAATTTGTTGGGCGCAGAAGTAAAAGGCAGGCCGCTGAACTCTGCAATTTTTGCTGCAACAAGTTCTGAGTAGCCCGCGGGCGCATTGAGGCCTGTACCAACTGCTGTCCCTCCCAGAGCAAGTTCTCCAAGATGTGAAAGTGTATTGCGAAGAGCGCGCAGTCCATGATCTAGTTGTGCCGCATATCCACCCAATTCCTGTCCAAGCGTAACAGGTGTTGCGTCCATTAAATGTGTTCTGCCAATTTTGACAACACCCATAAACTCCGTACTTTTTTTCTTCAATGTATCACGCAGTTGTTCTACTCCCGGAATGGTTTTTTTCATCACGGCTTCATAAGCCGCAACGTGCATCGCAGTTGGATACGTGTCATTCGATGACTGCGATTTATTAGCGTCGTCGTTTGGATTTACCGCCGGACTTCCTTCACCGAGTTTACCTCCGGCCAATACATGAGAACGATTTGAAATCACTTCATTCACATTCATGTTGCTTTGTGTGCCGCTTCCTGTTTGCCAGATCACAAGCGGAAACTGATCGTTCAGTTTACCCGCAAGAATTTCATCACAAACGATACTAATAGCGTCACGTTTGTCTTGTGGCAAAACACCGAGTTCACAATTGGCATGTGCCGCAGCTTTCTTGAGAATTGCAAATGCACGAATGATCTCTTTCGGCATCGATGCTTCCGGCCCGATTTTAAAATTGTTGCGAGAGCGCTCTGTCTGAGCTCCCCAATACACATGAGCAGGAACTTTTACCTCGCCCATCGTGTCTTTTTCAATTCTGAATTCCATGAAAATATATTTTCGGTTTACATTTTATTTTACAATACCATTATCACAATTTTCAACCAGGCAATGGTTGCTGCGCAACGCTGAATTAACCGCAAGTGAAGCAGAATTCCTGCGTCATTCGCTTCACTTCAAGAGAGAACGCAGAGGCACAGAGTGTTCTGTGATGTTGGTTTCTGTTTTTTGAGATCGCAGAGATCGCTACGCGATATGCTAGTCTTCGAATAGCATCAGCGGTTCATTTATCCCTTAGCCTCATTTTCCATTTTCAATCTTCCATTTTTCCCCTCAAATCTCAATTATCAAAAGCCCAATTATCTAATCATCACATTATCCAATTATCTAATTAAATAGCATTGTTGTCCACTGCCGCCTGTCCCTTCCTCATCAAATATCCTTTTAAGAATGGATCAATGTATCCGTCCATCACTGCATCAACATCACTTGTCTCCACTCCAGTGCGCACATCCTTCACAAGCTTGTAGGGCTGCATAACGTAGTTGCGAATCTGCGATCCCCATTCTATCTTTTTCTTACCTGCTTCAATTTCACTGCGCGCTGCATTGCGTCGCTCAAGTTCCATTTCATACAATTGTGATTTGAGAAGTTGCATCGCTTTCTCTTTGTTCTGAAGCTGAGAACGTGTTTCGGTATTGTCGATGATGATTCCCGTGGGCGCGTGACGAAGGCGAACACCTGTTTCCACTTTGTTCACATTCTGACCTCCTGCCCCACCACTTCGGAAAGTGTCCCAACTGATATCACCTGGGTTCACCTGAATGTCAATGGTGTCGTCCACTAAAGGATACACATACACAGAGACAAAACTTGTGTGTCGCTTGGCATTGGAGTCGAATGGCGAAATACGCACCAGACGATGCACACCGTTTTCTCCTTTCAGCATGCCAAAAGCAAATTCTCCGTTGATCTCAAGAGTACATTGTTTCACACCTGCAACATCGCCTTCCTGCAAGTCGAGTTCCTTAACGTTGTATTTGTTTTTCTGACCCCACATAACGTACATACGCATGAGCATGCTGGCCCAGTCGCAGCTTTCTGTTCCCCCAGCACCGGCAGTTATCTGCACAACAGCACTCAGCCCGTCTTCTTCGGCACTGAGCATGTTTTTGAACTCGAGATCATCCACTTTGGTGAATGCCAGTTTGTATTGTACCTCCAGTTCTTCTTCGGTGGCTGCACCTTCTTTGAAAAATTCGTAGAGAACAGTGAGGTCATCGACTGCTGATGCGGCATCCTTGAAGGAATCGGTCCACATCTTTTTATTGCGGATCTGTTTCATGATGGCTTCTGCCTTTTTGGCATCATTCCAGAAATCGGGATCCTGTGTATGTTTTTCGTCTTCGGCGATCTGTTCTAACTTGGTATCGACGTCAAAGAAACCTCCTGAGC
>JBJXFC010000160.1:0-11767 GCA_046153915.1 Flavobacteriales bacterium | reverse complement strand
GGAATGTCGTATTTCTCTGCAATTTGAGTGCATGTAGACATGGGTATCAATCGATCGAATTCACCCCATGCAAGATAAACAGGCATCTTCCATCGAAAGGTGTGATCGTTCATCGCCTTTTCTTGTTGAATAAGATTTTCGAGCAATTTGATTTGATTATCTCTCACGGGTAAAGTGCCATACTTAATCATCTGTCTGCGAAGAAACCTCGGCACATACGGTTGATCATGAAACACTAGGTCAAAGGCAATTTTATTCTCCCGCACATTGAGTGGTGATAATAAATTGCGGACACTTTCAACACCCAGACTATGCGCCAAACTATCGGCATATTTTAAGGTGTAAAAATTGACAGGTGAGTCGTAGATAACGAGCTTCTTTACTCTGTCAGGATATTTCTCTGCAAAATAAGACGCTACAATTCCACCGTACGAATTGCCCATCAAAACAAAATTTTCATCGCAATGAAGGGAATCGAGGATTTTGTGCAAATGTTCCACCTGATCGTCAATGCTATATTGTTGGCCATTGCCTGTTGAATGTCCGCAGTAGATTAAATCGGGCAGAATAAAATCGAATTCATCTTTCAGGTTGAGCACCGTTCTGTAATACTGCCCTATGCCACTCGCCCCATAGCCATGCAACAACATGATTTTCGGTTTATTCGACTGACTATAATGCGCATACCTGATCGTTCCATCTGCATCCTGAAATGAATAGGCCTGGAGTCCGTTCTTGTTGAATTTCGCCACCTGTCTGTGATCTACAATTTTGAGAATATTGCACGACTGCAGCGAAATAAGAGCTCCCAAAAATGCAAGGAGAATATAAAGGCGTTTGAACAATTTGTTTTTCATCAATGAATTTAGAATGATGTGGCAAGTTAATGCCATTTATGAATGTTGCGAAGACCTTTCAAATGTGAATTTTGTTACCCTTGATTTCAGCATTTGCGAGTCACTTTTTTCTTTAGAGATCATCCCCGTCGTCGCGCAGGGAAGTCAATATGGCAACTCACAAAACGTTCAATGCCGCCCACTCGTCCTGTAGGTTGATTCGTACGGTAACAAAGATGAAGTGCAAACCGCCACCTCGTCCCGTAGGGACGTCCAGACGGTAACGCACTGAAGGAGCAGTGCCGAAGCCCCGTCCCATAGGGACGGCCTTATGGTGCCAGATGACAAGGCCTATCACTGCGACTATGGTGTGCAAGGTGCCTTTTACTTTACCGACAGAAATTGAGTTAAATCGAAAAAACTTCACCCCTTCACGTTTAATCTTGCAACATGGAAAAGACCCGCATAGCCATCAATGGCTTTGGACGTATCGGCCGCACTTTAGCGAGACTTGTAATTCATCATCCTCAAATAGAATTGGTTGCTATCAACGACCTGGCAGATGCCAAAACGATGGCCCACCTTTTTAAATATGACAGTGTGCATGGCAAATGGTCGGGTTCCATTTCACATACTGCTGATACCATTGAAATAGATGGACATTCAATCAGGTTTACATCTCATAAACGGATTGAAGACATCGATTGGGAATCGATGGACGTTGATATTGTAGTTGAATGCACCGGAACGCTCAAAACACGAAGTGAAGTTGAACAACATCTCGTTTCCGGTGCAAGGCGTGTGCTTCTGAGCGCTCCACCCGAAGACGATTTAATCCCCTCTGTGGTTCTTGGAGTGAATGAAACAGCTCTCAGCAGCGGTGAAACGATTATTTCGAACGCATCTTGCACTACCAACAATGCGGCCCCAATGATCCAGCTCATCGATGAGCTCTGCGGAATTGAAGGTTGTTACATCACAACTGTTCATAGCTATACAGGCGATCAGCGTTTGCATGATGCACCACACCGGGATTTGCGCAGATCCAGAGCGGCTGCCGTATCCATTATTCCTACAACAACGGGAGCAGCCAAAGCACTTACGCGTATTTTCCCTCATCTGGCAGACCACATGGGCGGCTGTGGAATTCGGGTACCGGTGCCAGATGGTTCTCTCACAGATATTACCTGCACAGTTCGCAAGGTGTTGCCCATCGAAGAAATCAATAGGGCCTTCCAGAATGCGGCTTTGGGAAGATGGAAAGGCATTGTAGAATATACCGAAGATCCTATTGTGTCCATTGATGTTGTGGACAATGCCCATTCGTGTGTTTTTGATGCTCAACTCACTTCAGTAATTGGCAACATGGTCAAGGTTGTTGGTTGGTACGACAACGAGTTTGGCTACAGCAACAGGCTCAAAGATCTGATTCTGAAATGGGCCTTGTGATTATTTGCTATAAAATTGAACCTCCGTCGATATATACTGTACGGCATCTCGATTATTTACTTTCTTTGATCCACAGATGAAAAAAATTAGTTTAATACTTGCCTTGTTCTCAATCCATTGTGCGGCTATTTGGTCGCAGGATGGTGGTTCGTACAGGCAGGCTCCTTCTATTCCTGAAGCCGAAGCAAGTTTCAAAACGAAGGCAGTATATGATGATGCATTGATACTATTGGAAGATGCTGTCACTGCCAATCCTCAGGATGAAAACGCATGGCTGAACTATTACAAGGCCGCACGATACCGCAATTTCACTTCCCACAGTGAATCCATCACCAAAGATTCACAAAAAAAACTAGACGATATCCTGGGTAAAATGAACAATGCAGTACCCAACTCCTTTGCGTGGAATTATTGCAGTTTTATGAATAGCAATAGAAGCGATAACGCCGTGTCATACCTCAAAAAAGCTTACGAAATAAGGCCCTACGAAAAGGATTTGTGGGATGATATGCTCGCAGAATCTGTTATTGCCAATGATGAAAAAAGTACCATCGACTTCACCAAAAAGCTGGAGGAAAATGCAATCTACAGCGATGCCGCCATGGAATACAGCCGCAATGTGCTTAGCAGTATTGAGAAAGATGGAATTTTGATTACCAACGGAAGTCTTGATACGTATCCAATTCTGATATTTCAAAAACAACACAATTACAGAACGGATGTAACCATTGTTTGCCTCGATTGGATCGGAAGTGTCCGCTATACAGATCAGCTAAAAGGACTCTTTGGACTGAAGAAAGACAAAGTGGTGATGGGACAACCGTATACAAGTCTTTCGGCCATTCTGCAATCATCTAAAAAATCCGCTATTTATCTTGCTCTTACCATTCCACCGGATATTTTAAGTCAGTATTTGAATGAATTATATTGTACTGGACTGGCCATGAAGTACAGCAAAAAATCATTGCAGAATCTTGGCTCACTTCAATACAACTGGGAGAATCTTTTTCAGATCAACAGTATTTCTGCCAGCGATGATATCAATCGGAATTACCTCGTTCCATTGATGTTGCTGAAAGACTATTATTTCAATAATGGTAATCAGCAAAAATCACAAGAGATTCAGAACCGCATTGACGAAATAGTTATTCGGTTTGGACTTCAGAGTGTGATAGCTACCTCAAAAAAATAACGTATGGCATTATTTAAACATCCATACGAAAAACACACAGACGAGGCGCTGATGGTACTTCTTGTGGAGAAGGATCAGAAGGCGTTTGAGATCTTGTATGACAGGTATGGTAAACCACTGTATAATTATTTCTATAGAATGTTATGGCGCGATAAAGAAAAGTCACGCGATTTCACCCAGGAATTATTTACCAAATTGGTGCAGAAACCACATCTGTTTGACCAAAGCCGCAATTTTAAAACATGGTTGTATAGCATTGCCAACAACATGTGCAAAAATGAATATGCGAAGAATGATGTGCGGCGGGTTGCTCATGCAGAACTAAAAAGAGACCATGAAGTTGTTGGTGGATTTGAAGCGCAAAAAAACATGGATCGCCAGCAATTCATGGAAAAACTGAATGAAGCTCTGCAGGAATTGGATGAAGTAAAACGCACCACATTTGAGTTGCGTTTCCATCAGGACATGAGTATCATAGAAATAAGTGAAGCCATGCAATGCAGCGAGGGCACTGTAAAAAGCAGATTGTTCTACACATTGAAAGATTTAAACGCAAAATTGAAAGTATACGAGGGAATTGCTGTATTGGCAATTGTTCTTACACACATGATCTAATGAAAAGGAAAATGAACACGACTTATAAATACGATCCCGAAGATATCGAGTCGTTATTGATGCATAAACAATTCAACGAACTTTATCCGGAAGAGAAAGAGTTTGTATTGCGCCATGTAGAAGGTCCGGAAGAATACGATAGCCTACGGCAGACTTTGTTCCTCATGCACGACGCTGCAGATCAGGATGAATGGCTGGAACCTGATCCATCTATTCGCCAGAACCTCATGGCACAATTTGTACGTGAAGAAAAGAAGGGTTTTTTTGTCTGGTTGAACAGCCTTTTTGCAGCGCCTTATTTACCCGACATGCCATGGTACAGAAAACCTGCTATGCGATATGCCTTTGCAAGTGTAACGCTGCTTGCGGTAATTGGTGGAACATGGCTTTACACTTCTCGTTCAGGCGACAATGGGCAAATTGCTGTTGTAGATAGCAAGGATGTCCAAAATCAAAATGAAGCTACTCAGCAAAGCCCTGGAGAAATGACCAATGCCGGAAACCGAACCTATGCAGACAATTTAAAACCGAACGTATTTCCTCCTGCTCCGGCACCCGTGGATGAGGTTATGAAATACCCCAATGTACAATACATCCCAACAGAAGAAAGTGCAATGGAGATGGTGAACGAAGGAAATATTTCGGATGAGAGTAAATATCAGGACTATACCGCCGATGCCGAAGACATGACAGACGACGCGCCATTGGCTGCTGAGCCTGCACTTAGCCCAGCTGTTGCGGATAAAACCGTTTTGCTCGAAAAAGAAAAAAAGTCAAAACCTTCAAAAAAGGAAGCGACTTCTCAGAAAGATACGAAGTCTAGTGAAGAATTGGACGTTGCAGAAGCACAAGTAGATGGCGAAAATGAGTCAGAAGTTGTGGCCACAGAATTTAAACCCAACGAATTGGTCGGTCAGGCAACATTCGAGAACACTTCACCAGTTGTGTTGAATAATAGCCCTACACTGTGCGCCACAGATGCTACAACCGCATCCGGAACTTACACGGTAGTTGCAACCGGCGAAGCATTGAGTTATACATGGGACATGGCCACAGTAGCCACCAACAGCCGAAATGCATCGGATATGAAATCCGTGATATCCATTTTGTTTACAGCTAAATAAGACAGGTTCGTCGTGTAACGAAGGCCGCTTATCTTTGCCGGGTATATGACGACCAAAAAAGATAAAAATATCCGGCTTATCGAAGTGCCAAGCGAAGTTGGTGCAGGAACACGCGGTGCAAGCCTCGGCGTGGAAGCAGTTAAAATTGCGGCTCTCGATTTTCGTTCCCAGTTCTTCCGAAAATACAAGAGCATTGTCATTCCGCATGACAATGTTGCACTCTATAACAATCCAGGATCGCGGTATGCCCGCAATATCCGAAGCGTATTGAAGATGTATGAACGCATTGGAGCTGCGGTTCGTGATACCCTCCGCGACAGCCGTTTCCCGCTTATTATAAGCGGAGACCATAGCAATGCTGGTGGAACATTGGCCGGCATCAAAATGGCCTATCCGGAGTCGCGCATTGGCGTAATCTGGATCGATGCGCACGCAGATCTTCATTCACCTTATACCTCTCCAAGTGGCAATATGCATGGCATGCCTTTGGCAACTGCCTTGAGTGAAGACAATATCGAAGAAAAAGTAAACGACCTCGACTACGAAACCATCGAACTGTGGGAAATGGTCAAAAATGTGGGGGATTTTTCTCCCAAAATCGAGTACCGCGACCTCATTTATGTAACCCTCCGCGATTTCGAAGAGCAGGAGAATGCGCTAATCAAAAAAAACAAGGTTAAGGTAGTTACAACCAATGAGTTGAGAAAGACGGGCGTAACCAAGTTGAGTCGCGAACTTCTCAAATACCTCATGCATTGCGATAAAATTTACATCAGTTTTGATGTGGACAGCATGGATCCCTCTGTTTCACGCGGCACTGGAACGCCTGTTAAAGGCGGAATCAACGAACGTGAAGCTGCCGATTTGATTTTGGAATTATTGCAGAATGAAAGAACCTGCTGCCTTGAATTCACAGAAATAAATCCAACACTGGATAGTGAAAATGTGATGGCAGAGACTGTTTTTGAAATTTTGCAGAAAGTAGCTCGTCAGGTTGAAATAATTTAATGAGAACCGCTTTTGAAGATTTAAACAGGTTAAAGTGCTGTTTCATAGAGCAACTGGTGGTTATTTATTCACCATTTATCCAATAGTGCACAGCGGCGGTTCATTTTTTTTTACTTTGGCGCACCACCAATCAGAAACCTTTTCACCCTTTGCTGCGATATAAGCATTTTGTGAAAAAGAATCCATCCTATATGCGTTTCATACGACTTAAATTAATAGCTGTCCTGCAGATTGCAGTGCTTGCTTTCATTCTGGCTTCTTGCGAGGAGCCAACTACCAATCCGAATCAACCTGCTGCTGGTGCAAATGATGCTGCCAGCACAAGCGGGACCATCAAATTTGATGGCGAGATTATTTCAATTCCCTCGCCGGTTCAGGTTGTGAATCTCATTCAGAAAAGTGAAATTCCTTTCAACGAGGCGTTGATCAATCCGCTTTCATCACGCGAGCGTTTTGTAAGTGAGTCTAAAAAGGCTCTTAACATGGGTATCTATGGTGCAGATTTGGCCTATGTAGCCAATTACAATCAGGGCCAAACCTGCAATGACTACCTCGACGCTGTTGCCAAACTGGCCAGTGATTTGGGAGTTCTCGAAAAAATTGACAAAGGCCTCGTCAGCAAAATATCTGGCAGTATCAATGAAAAAGATTCTTTGCTCAAATTGAATGCAGATTTTTTCAAATCTATCGACACATACCTCAAAGGCAATCAACAAGGCCAGATTAGTTCCTATGTGCTCATTGGTGGATGGATAGAATCACTTCACCTGGCAGCTGATGCAGCAAAAGGCAGTGAGGCATTGCGCCTCCGATTAGGTGAACAGAAATACGCAGCAGAGAGCATTTTGAAACTCAGTGCACGCATCGAGGAAAAGTCTTTTGAACCTATTAAAACGGCTATAGAAGATATGTGTGAAATACTGAATGAGCTGGAAAGCACCTATACGTACAGACAGCCAATCAACGACCACAAAACAAAGACCACGTATCTAAGAAGCCAGACCACAGTTAAAATCAGCGACGAACAACTGGCCAGTCTTTCCGAACAAATTGCCAAAGTCCGCAACCTTATTACCGAATAATCATGAAGAATTTCAAGCACATAATTGTGGCTTCCCTGGCATTATTGGGCGCTACTTTATCTTATTCACAATGCGATACCATTGCTACCATTTGTGAGAAACACATGACGGATGAATTTATCAGCGATGCTCAAACTTACCGCGCGTTGCTGAGTGGCGACGATGCAGCAGAGTTTACTGTTACCCTTTTTGGAGGGAATGTTTACCGCATTGCTGCCTGCAGCGGAACAAGCGATGGCAATCTTGTTTTTCGCATCGTTGACTCCGAAAAAAACATTTTGTTTACCAACAGCGATTATAGCACAGCACCTTATTGGGATTTTTCTGTGGAAAATACCATGCAGGTGACCATCGAAGCCACATTGAATTCCAACAACACAGACAGCGGTTGTGCCGTTATTCTGATTGGATTTAAGAAATAGATTTTTAAATTGATGTCGGAGTTCTGATTCATCATCTCCAACTCACAATTGTTCCCGGATTTGCTTTTTTACTGAGACGAAATATTCTGCACCAGAGAAAAACCCTATGAGTGCAGGAATATTACGCGCATTGATGCAATTGTTTGCGATCATCGCCGGAGCCAACAAAGACTCCGGAAGAGAGATCGTTGCTGTGTTTTTGCGACAACAACTCAACAAAGACATGGTGGCGCAATACCTTCAGTTGTATGAAGATTTTGCAGCCAAATTTCACCAGGGAAAAAATTCGGAGAAGCGCACCAGTATGGCATCTGTAAAGGTGCTTCGGATATGCGATCAAATCAACGAAGAATTACAGCAGAAAGAAAAAATATTTGTTCTTGTGCGTTTGTTGGAATTCGTGCGGGAGTTCAGCACACGTTCTGAGCAGGAATGGGAATTTATCAATACGGTATCCGAGGCTTTCAATATTGAAAATTCCATTTTTACTCAACTCAAACAACTAACCGAATTTTCAGCGGGAGCACACATCGAAGATCCTGAGTTTCTAATCGCCGGTAGCAGCCGCGAAGTAACCAACGGGTGGCAGCGCTCGCTCTATGTAGATGGCCTGAAAGGCGAATTGATTTTTCTTCGAATTGAATCCGAGAATCTCTTTTACATCCGGTATTTCGGTACGCTGGAACTTTATCTCAACAGCCAGAATATTATTCCCGGAAGAACTTATGTATTCAGTCAGGGAGCCAATATTCGAAGCAGCAAAATCAGTCCTGTTTTTTACAGCGACGTGTTGCATAAATTTCTCGAGTCCAATTCCAAACAGAATATTGTTTACCGCGCCGAAAACGTATCCTACTATTTTCCAACGAATAAAAAACAGGCACTTCATCAATTTAATCTGAATGAAGAAAGTGGTAATCTCGTTGGAATCATGGGCGGATCTGGTGCCGGAAAAAGTACCTGCCTCAACGTACTGAATGGAAATTATACTCCTACCTATGGAAAGGTAACAATCAATGGATACGACATTCACCGCGAAAAAGACAAGATAGAAGGTGTGTTGGGATATGTGGCGCAGGATGATTTACTCATCGAGGAATTGAGTGTTTTTCAAAATCTGTATTACAATGCACGACTTTGTTTGTCTGATAAAACCGATGAGCAGATAATAGATGCAGTAAACAGCACCCTCTCAAGCATTGGACTTATCGAATGCAAAGACCTTCGTGTAGGAAGTGTGCTAGATAAAACAATCAGCGGAGGGCAACGCAAACGCCTCAACATTGCGTTGGAGCTTATCCGCGAACCGTCCGTGCTTTTTGTAGATGAACCCACCAGTGGATTGAGTAGCCGCGATTCAGAAAACATCATGGATTTGCTGAAGGAATTGACACTTCGTGGCAAATTGATTTTTGTTGTTATACACCAGCCAAGCAGCGATATCTTTAAGATGATCGACAAATTGTTTATTCTCGATCATGGAGGATATCCAATTTATTATGGCAATCCTGTAGAGAGTATTATCCACTTCAAGCGCCTTGCCAACCAGGTTAATCTTACAGAGAGTGAATGCCCGCATTGTGGTAATGTAAATCCTGAACAGATATTCAACATCATCGAAGCCAAAGTGGTCGATGAATATGGCAATGAAACCGAACACCGAAAAGTAGCTCCTAAGGAATGGAATAATTTCTTCAATGTCATCATTGGCAATCACCTTTCATCGAAGGAGCGCACATTTGAAGCACCAAAGAGTGCATTCAGTCTGCCTGGAGCAATCAGCCAATTCAAAGTATTTGTAATGCGCGATGTATTGAGCAAACTCGCCAATACACAATACATGCTGATCAATTTTATGGAGGCGCCGGTTCTTGCATTTGTTCTGGCATTGTTCATCAAATTTTATCCCACTAGCAAAGGCGGAGATCTAATTTACAATTTCAGAGAGAGCCTAAATTTTCCTCAATACCTTTTTATATCGGTAGTGGTTGCCATTTTCCTTGGATTGACAGTAAGTGCAGAAGAAATCATCAAAGATCAGAAAATATTAAAACGTGAGCGCTATCTGAATCTAAATAAGGGAAGTTACCTGATTGCCAAAATAGGCATCATGTTTTTTATCTCGCTCGTTCAAACCCTGTGCTTTGTTGCAGTTGGAAATACCATTCTCGAAGTGAAAGGAATGTTTTTACCATTTTGGTTGGTATTATTCAGTACAAGTTGTTTTGCGAATGTGCTCGGATTGAATATTTCGGCCTCCTTCAACAGTGCCAAAGTAATTTACATCATCATTCCAATTCTCATTATTCCGCAGTTGTTGTTCAGTGGTGTTATTGTGCGCTTCGATCGATTGTATCCGGGCATTGCGAGTCAAAACCGTGTGCCATTGGTAGGTAATATGATGATATCGCGCTGGGCGTATGAAGCCATGGCGGTCTACCAATTTAAGAACAACGAATTTGAAAAGAACTTCTTTGAATATGATCAGGCACGCAAGCTGTATTCATGGAAAAAGGATTATTGGGTAAAAGAACTAAAGGCTAAAAGTGCAGATGCACGCAAGATGATAAGCGAACGAAATCCAGGCAAACAATTGGAATACAATCTGGCAGTTTTGCGCAATGAACTAAAATTAGAATCCGCCAGAATTCCGGATCTTGCAATACCAAATACAAAATTACTCAGTGCCAATTCTGTAACCGCAGATATTCTCAACCAGGTAGATGTGACGCTGGCTGAACTGGATACGTATTATATCCGCAACTATAACAAGGTAAATCAGCAAAAGGAAAATAAGATTGCTGAAATGACGTCTACGCCGGAACTGCGAGCCAATTATTTGAAATTGCAGGATGACTATTACAATGAAAGTCTGGAAGATTTTACCACCAATAAAAACGACCTCAAAAAAATTGTTGAGTATGAGGAAATACTGGTGCAAAAAAGTAATCAGGTTTTCTTAACTCCTTCCGGTGGTTTTTTTGATGCCCATTTCTATGCACCTACAAAGCCATTCCTGGGAAAACAAATGACCACGCTCTCAGCCAATCTCATGGTGATCTGGCTCATGACAATTCTAATGATTGTAATCCTCTTTTTTGATGGATTTAAAAAAGTGCTGGATGGAATCAACCGGGTTTTTGAACGTATAACAATCGCCCTGAAATTGAAAAAGGCCAGCGAATACGAATAATTATCGGTTGTAGCTCATTTTATCTTCGAGGTCCTTGGTCAGCTTAGGCAGTTTGCTGCGTTGAATCTGAAAGCTGGTCAATTCTGCAAATTCTTTAAAGATGTAATGCTTCAATGCGGCCTCAAGCAAATAACCTTTGCCAGAACTTCCACCTGTACCAACGCGCATGCCGATCATACGATGAACCATGTTCATATGGCGCCATCTCCAGGTTGCGAGAAGTTCATCTATTTCGAGCAGGTGGTTGATGAGTCTGTAAGGATTTTGCAAAATAGGATAATCCCGATAAAGCATAATGAATAGAGCGGCACGACGCGCACGATCCGAAAGCTTGCGATCATTCCGTGTATCATCCGTCATAAATAAATCTTCAAAATCCTGGATGTTTTGCTTTTCACCCTCACCCAGTGAAGAGGCATATAATTCCTTGTAGACATACCAAAAATTCATTCCTTCCCAACCAAGCCACAATTCGTTGTGGTCAAAGAATGGCATACGTTCCAGCCAATCATTTACAAGGTCCATCACGGTTTTCATCCCTTCTGTAGATCGAATGAGTTCTGCATCTTTTGGTGTAAGTGCACTGGTATAATATTGCTGACCATGGCGCTCGGGCATTTTAAGTCCAAGCATGGCTTCCAGCATTTTGAACTGTGTACTTTGAAATCCGCTGGCAGGTCGCAGCATGTCGCGAAAATCCAGAAAATCCAATGGAGTCATTGTTTCCAATACATTGATCTGATCTACAAGCAGGCGAAGTATTTCTACAACACGGTTTAGTCTGCGCACAGCAATCTGCAATTCTGGAGCATTGTCGTTTATTTTTTCAGAAGAAAGTATGTTGTG
>JBJXFC010000158.1:0-8132 GCA_046153915.1 Flavobacteriales bacterium | reverse complement strand
AAAATATACAGCCGACCAAAACTCTTACAATGGTTTGCATGAGTGCTGCCATTATGATAGAAAGACAGAATAACTCAAATACAAACAACAAAAATAAAAATCAATTACAAATGAAAAAAGTATACTCTTTAATTGCCGCAACAGTAATCTTTGCTTATGCAAATGCACAAACCGAGGCGATGGACTTCACGCAAGATGATTGCAATGGTAACAATGTACATCTGTTCGAGTTGCTCGAACAGGGCCATGTTGTGATACTCGAATTCTTTATGGACAATTGCAATCCCTGCATCAATGCCGGCAATGCCATTGAACCAGTATTTGTGGCTCAGGAAGCGGCTCATCCAGGTATGGTGCATTGGTTTCACTTTGGCTTCAACAATACTTACTCCTGCGATGTGGTATCAGCATGGGTAGAGGAGAATGGCTTTCCTTCCTCACCCTTTACAAACGGAGCATCTCAGGTGTCCTACTACGGAGGCTTTGGTATGCCTACTGTGGTGGTGGTTGGCGGTGCTGATCACGACATATTGTTCACTGCCATTGGCTGGTCATCTGGTGAACAGAATGATGTGGACGATGCCATAAATGAATTTTTCGGGGCCAATGCAGTTCAAGAAGGGGTTACTTCTGCAGTTGAATTTATAGCTTCTTATGCTCCTACAACTGAGAGCATACAACTTGGCATGAATATGCAAACTTCCTCACAGATAGAAATAGAAGTATTTACGGTAGATGGTCAATTAGCATTACAAAGTGAGAAACTTGAAGTGGCACCAGGCGAGACAACACACGTCATAAGTGCTGCACAACTGACAACAGGCATATACATTGTGACTGTCCGAATAGGCAATCAAGTCGCAACGCAGCGTGTAAGTATCACCAAGTAAAAAAAAGAAATTCAGAGAGGTTTGAATGGCCTCTCTGTTTTTCCTATAAATATAAATTCATGCAAAAGGTAATTTTTTCAGTTACAGCGTTTATAGTCTCGGCATTGTGCCATGCACAAAATCCATTGTTCATTCCTCCATTGCTTGAAGGCACCACATTTGATTTACAGGTACAAAGCGGCATCACTCAGTTTTTTGAAGGCGTGAATACCCCAACATACGGAGTGAATGGAAATATTCTTGCACCCACTATGGTATGGCACAAGGGAGATGTGGTAACACCGAGTGTAACCAACAACCTCAACACCACGACTACCATGCATTGGCATGGTCTGCACGTTGCTCCCATTTATGACGGTGGACCTCATCAAATCATCGAATCAGGAGCAACCTGGTCACCACAGTTTGAGGTAATGAATGTGGCGGGCACCTTTTGGTATCATCCCCATGGTGAAAATAAAACCGATTTCCAGGTGTCGCGCGGACTTGCGGGCATGATTATCATAAAAGACGAAATAGAAGAAGCTCTTGAGTTACCGCGCACTTACGGTGTGGATGATTTTCCATTGATAGTACAAACCAAAAGTTTCGATGAATTACAGCAGGTTCAGATAGCTACCCATGCTGATACCGTGGTGATGGTGAATGCCACCATCAACGCAGATTTGAATGTGCCGTCACAAGTCATTCGGCTTCGACTATTGAACGGTTCATCAGACCGCAGTTACCTCTTTGGATTTTCGGACAACATGAGTTTTTATCAGATAGCCACTGATGGCGGCTTAAAAGAAACACCGTTTGAAACCAATCGCCTGCAATTGTCACCGGGCGAGCGCGCGGAGATCTTAATTAATCTTGTCAATATGGAAGGTGAAAATATTTACCTGATGAGCTATGGTAGCGAATTGCCAGACGGAATAATAGGATCTGAAACAGTAGGGATGATGACAGAACCGGATGGCTATTCAGACAACTGGCTGAATGGTGCGGACTTCAATCTTTTGCATCTAATCATTGGTGCGCCAACAGCAGACCCCATTACAACGATACCAGCCACGCTTGCCCCTATAGTTCCTATAAACATCAACGATGTAACGGTGACGAGGGAAATAAATCTGGTGCCGATGGAAAGCGGAATGGACAACATGGTGGAAGGGCCATTCGGAATAAACAATGTTCAGTTTAACATGGAAGTGATAAATGAGACGGTAATGCTGAATGCTACAGAAATTTGGACACTAAATAATCAGACACAAGTGGCTCATCCATTCCATATTCACGATGTAGAATTTCAGATACTTGACTACAATGGAGATATACCACCGGCTGACCAGCAGGGATGGAAGGATGTGGTTCTGGTAATGCCAATGCAAAGCGTATCGTTCATTGCGAAGTTTGAACACTTTGCTGATCCCATGGTACCCTATATGTACCATTGCCATTTACTGCATCATGAGGATGAAGGAATGATGGGGTCGTTTTTGGTGGTAGATCCGACCAATGTAGAAGAGGAATCCGGATGGGTACTGGCGGCGTATCCGAATCCTGCTGATCATTTCTTTCAGGTAGTGATGAAACAGAAACCAGAGGATAATGCTAACATGTTTTTGACAGATGCAGCAGGAAGAATAGTTGAGACGCCAATTGAATGGATTGATACAACATTGCGAATAAAAACGGAACAACTAAATGCTGGAATTTACGCTGTGATCTTGGATGGCAAAAAGCTAACACAGTTTGTCAAAAAATAATCTCCTCTATGAAAAAGTCATCTGCTTTATTGTTTTCTCTGCTTCTTTCCTTTGGGGTGGCAGCGCAAACATTCAGTATAGTCGAAAACGATACACTCTACATCAGCAATGTACCGCTGGAACAATACACTTCGTATTACATCGATGTAGCCAACACAAGTTCGCAAGGTCTATCTATGGCTTGGGAACGAATAAGTGTAGACCTTCCTGAAGATTGGGAGTACTCCCTTTGCGATATCGGCATTTGTTATATTGGAATCCCGCCCGGAGCTACCGTGGCTGAGGATATTCTGGTTGACTCCGTGGGATTCTTTGGTATCAATCTTACACCTCATTCTGAAGGAAGTGGTATGATTCAAATCAAAGTTTGGGACACTTCCTTTTCTCAGAACCAAATTCTCTTGACTTGGTATTTTTCAACAGGAATTGTTGGGTCTGTAGAGCCAGAAAAACAACTTGAAATTGCGGTATTTCCAAATCCTGTTATTCATTCATTGAATCTAACCAATTGGTCAAACGAATTTGTAAACTATACGCTTTTCACAATGAGCGGGGACCTCGTAAAAGCAATTGCCACGAATAACGAGCTCATTCAAATGGATGTATCTTCTTTGAATAAAGGAATATATCTACTCGCCGTTTCTTCAAACAAAAAAACAAGCTACATCAAAATCATCAAACAATAAAATCTACTAATAAATCTTCAGCTATGAGAAATTTATTTTCAACTTTTTCCATGTTATGCACCCTGGTGTTAATAGGAATAACAAATACCACCCTCGCCCAATGTGGGGCAGGAGAAATAGAAGTGTTTGTGAGTATCAATACCGACAACTGGGGATATGAATGCTACTGGCAAATTACTCCCGATGGAAGCAATTGTGATAGCGGCACCTTGTTAGAGGGTGGCAATATCAACCAAGTAGGCTGCAATGGCGGGGGCATGGAAGACGCCACAACGGCTCAAGGCTATGAAGATAATGCCACAACGGAATCTGATGCGGTATGCCTGACACTGGGAAGCACCTATACCTTGCACTATGTGGATGATTATGGTGATGGGGGTGCTCAGTTTCAAATAATGATAAACGGTTTACCCGTCTATGAATATGCAGGCAGTGGAGAAGGCGGTTCATTCGACTTTTTAGTTGAAGAAGCCTTGGATTATGATGTAAAAGGAATATCTGTAAATTCTTACAACTACGTGCAAATAGGCAATTATCCTATAACAGGAACCTTTCTAAATCGAGGCGCCATTGCCATAACCTCGGTTGATTTCACTTATCATATTGATGGAGGTGCTTCAATAGATGGTACCATCAATGGTCTCAATGTTGCTCCTTTTACTACGTTCGAACTAGAACATCCTACTTTGTGGAATGCAAATAGCAATGGTGAGTATGCCGTAATGATTCATGTAACCTCTATCAATGGGAATGATGATATGGAAATGAGTAATGACGAAGTAGAAAAAATGGTAACGGTAGGTCCGGGAATACCAAATATACTCGATGAATACATCGGAGCCGTTTCTATTGAGGTTGATATTGCCGGAAGTGGTAATGGGATTAACAACCCGCGTGACCTTGATTTTCACCCAACATTAACACGCAATGAATTATGGGTAGTTCTAAAAAGTACTGAGGCTGTTGGTGGTAAAACCGTTAAAATATCAGATGCAGGTGGTGACAATCAAGATGAATTAGTTCAAATAGATGGCAACGCCTGGCACTTCATGTCACTTCCTACCGGAATTGCATTTAGCGAAAATGAAAACTTTGCCACATCACCGGGAGTATATGATGCAAATCATGATGGTGGAACCCCATTTACCGGTCCTGCGTTGTGGAGCAGCGACCCAGATATTTATGCTCAGCCAAGCGGAGGCAATGGAAGTCATCTGGACATGTTGCATGAAAGCCCTTACAGCATGGGTATTGCCTATGAGACTGGAAATAAGTTTTGGGTTACTTGCGGAGACCATGACGAAGTAATGAGCTATGACTTCGGTAATGACCACGGACCAGGCAATGATGATCACAGTGATGGTATTATCTATAAATATTCCATTGCAGATTACGATGAAGACGCCACTCATGAGGTACCAGATCACCTCGTTTTTGATAAAGCCACGGGCTGGCTTTATGTATGTAACTCACAACAAAACCGCGTTATTCGCATCAATACCAATACAGGTACACCCGGTAATAACGTAACACCACATGAGGCAATTGCTGTTTACAAATACATGGATGATTTTGAATGGGAAGTATATATTGATTCAGGACTAGATGAGCCAACCGGTATTGATATTGTCGAAGACCGGTTGATTGTTTCCAACTACAACACTGGTGACATTAATTTATACGACATAAGTGGAAGCACTCCTGTGCTGCTTACCGTTATTCCCACTGAAAGCAATGGTATTATGGGCGTCAAAATTGGTCCTGATGGCCATATTTGGTATGTAAATAGTGTTACTGATAAAGTTGTAATGGTGACAGCTGGAGCAGTTTCAGTTGACGAAATTCAAGCTCAATTGAACTTCAACTTAAATCCAAATCCTGCAAACAACCAAGTTACTATAAGTATTTCTAACACCGAGGTTCTTAAAAACGTCAGAGTTTCCATAGTGGATATGACTGGACGTGTTGTTCTTAATACACAACTTGGTGCTAATCACACACACATTCTCGATGTAAGTTCCCTTTCAAATGGCTTATATTCTCTCATTCTTATTGATGATATCAACCTTGTCGGGAAAAAACAAATTGTAATTCAACACTAAAATACCATCCGCCTGATAGCGCAAAGCCCGGACCACTGCATCGTATTTTTTCATGAATGGAGGTTTTGTTTAATGACATTGGCCGGACTTTAAAACTTCTTCATATTATGAAAAATTCATTTCTTCTTTTCACTCTTTTCCTCGTTGGAGCTTCTGCACATGCGCAGCTCGTAGCTTCTGATCCAATAATTGTAGCCTCGCAAGACGCCTACGGAAATGTCCGACCACGTATTGCTCTCAACGCGGCTAACGAACCCATAGTAATTTGGTGCAACAGTGCCAATGAAAAACTGTATGCATCCAAAATGGAGGATGGCGTATTTACCGCACCCATTCAGCTAAATCCTGATGGTATTGGCATATCTTCATTTGATTGGTATGGACCCGAAATCGCATCTGCAGGAAATAAAATAGCAGTGGTAATGAAAATGGAGCCAGAAATGGAATCTCATTGCTACGTTGTGCTTTCCGAAGATGGCGGGGCTAGTTGGAGCGAAACTTTCCTCGTTGAAAATTCTTTACCCTTAATGTCACGCATGCCAAGTATCGCCATGGATGATGATGGCAACCCGTTTATCACTTTTTTACGCGACGACATGGCTGGCTTTAGCGAGTGGGCGATTGCAAAGTCTGCAGATGGCGGCGAAAGTTTTCTAGAGCCTGTGTCAACATCTATAAACTTTACGGATGCAGTTTGTGACTGCTGTCCCTCCCAAACCATTGTTTCGGACGGGAAAACAGTAGTACTGTACCGAAATAATGAGGACAATCTCAGAGATATACGCGCCAGCATTTCTTTTGACAACGGCCTTACCTTCCCGCAACAAGCGGACATGGATGATCTTAATTGGGAAATAATGTCATGCCCATCCTCCGGACCCTCTGCATACGTGGCAAATGACAAAATTTACAGCACATGGATGAGCGACGCTAGCGGTGAAACAAGGGTGTATTTTTCCAGTTATGATATCAGCAATGATAGTTTTGAAGGAAGTACAGAAATTTTTCCAACGACTGAAAATCTCAATCAAAACTATCCCTGTATTGCAGGAAATGAAACTATCCGGGCAATTGCCTTTGAAAACATGCCTACGGGACCGCGCGATGTACACTTCTATTATAGCACCTCCAATAACGGGTTTGAGCAATCCAATTTCATTGACCTCACCGGCAATTTAAGCGGCAACCAGCAGCGCCCACACATGGTGTATGCTAATGGCGTGTTTCATATCGTGTATACCGATAATGGCGGAGATGCCGTAGTATATCAAAGTATTTCAGAATTTGTGGGCGTAGAAAACGAGTTGAGAGAAGAACCTTCTATCACTATTGCGCCGAACCCGACATCGAATATTGTAACCATTTCTTTACCGGAGTCAATACAAAACAAGGATGCAACTGTCTCAGTTATGGACGCGCAAGGCATGCTTGTTTATAGCGCAAGTCTTCTACAAAAAACAATTCATTCTTTTAGTACGCTTCAATTTGCAAATGGCACCTACACCCTGCTCATTTCAATAAATTCTGTTGGTATAGCAAGTAAACAATTTGTTATTCAACACTAAGGTCGCGTATTTTAACTAGTGTGTACCTCAATTAATACATACATCACCTCAAAAATTAAAATCAAGTGATTGGTATTTTATATGAACATCCACATTGGCATCAACCCCTATTTGACGCCTTGGAGAAACGTGCTGTAGCATTCGAGAAAATCAATTTAGCTGATGCAACCTTTGATTGTAACGCTGCGCCCCAGGCTAGTTTTTATTACAACCTTGTGAGTCCGTCTGCCTATAAACGCGGCAATCAGCGCGCAGTTCCACTTGCATTTGCGCTGTGTCGTCATTTGGAAATGCAAGGCGCACGTGTATTAAATGGCTCCTCTTCCATGTTGATTGAGATGAGTAAAAGTGCCCAAATAGCGCTATTGAAAAACTTGAATATCGACTATCCAGCTACCGTAGTGTTCAATAGTTTAGATGCGCTCATTCAAATCAAAGATAAAATTGCGTTCCCTTGTATACTGAAACCGGAGCAGGGAGGCAGTGGTGCAAGAATGTACCTGGCGAATAACTGGAACGAGCTACAGGAAATACTGGAAAGTGACAAAGACATTTGGTGGCCTGACAATCTTCTGCTGGTGCAAGAAAAATTAGACTATGATAGGGAGCAGGGCATAGTTCGACTAGAATTTTTAGGCGAACGTTTTCTCTATGCGATGCGGGTAGTAACTCATGACAGTTTCAACCTATGCCCTTCATTGGTGTGCAATCCGCTGGATGGCGATGGCACTTGCGAAATGCCAAAACCCAATAACAAAAAACCGGAATTTTATCCATACCCAAGAGCAAAACCAGAGGTTATTGAAAATGCAAGGCGCATTATGCAGGCCGCAGGGCATAGCAGTGGCAGTGTTGAGTATTGTGTTACTGCCGATGGCCGCACGGTTATATATGACATCAATGCAAACTCCAATTTACGCGAATCAGTGGCCGCACATTTCGGAATCAACGCATTTGATGCAATTATTGATTTTCTTCTAATTGAAATGGAAAAACAAAGTAACTGAAGTATGAAACTTTAAATCAAAAATATGGTTTGTCTTCGTTGTAAAATGGTGGTGCAACAAGAACTCAATAATTTGGGAATAGTTCCCATACTGGTTGATTTAGGGGAGGTTGAACTTGCTAAACCTTTGAC
>JBJXFC010000156.1:0-57017 GCA_046153915.1 Flavobacteriales bacterium | reverse complement strand
GGAAAAACTGCAAAATGGGCGTCTTTAAAAGGTTCGGTATTGACATTCCAAACACTTCTTTTATTTCTTTTGCTAAATCCATCCTTGGTTTTTTCTTTTATTGCCTCAAAATCATAAAAGTACCTTTCACTTTTTGTCAACAGAAAAATATACTCATGCGATTGTGTTGGTCTGTCTTTTACTGACTCTGGTTGGCAATTGGGTTTGTGCCAAATTATATCTGACCTTAAGTACCAGCCTTCATTTTGCAATGCAAAAGCTATTCGCCAAGGCAGTCCAATTAAATCCTTCGGCTTCAAACCTTTGGGGGTATCAGGACGGTAGCTCATTGCCCTAGCAGGATTTTTTTTATCCGTATCACGCCAGGTTCTGCCGCCACTTGTGTACGTATCCCCAATGTTTAGCCATAAAGTTCCATCCTCCCTTAAAACCCTTTTAACTTCATTAAAAACCTGAACAATATTCGCAATATAGTCTTCAAGAATTTCTTCGGCACCAATTTGTCCATTGTGTTCATAGTCTCGCAATCCCCAATATGGCGGACTTGTAACACATGTTTGGAATTGACAAGGTTCGAATTGTTTTAATTCCTCTATAGAATTACCTACAATAATATCATAATTATTTTCAATATCTGACACAAATCGACCCATACGTAATTATTTTTAGACAATACGAAAATACAAAAACAAAAGCTATCAGGCCTATTCGCAAAAGCAGGGCTAAGTATTCCTTGAATTTACCAGCTTCGCAAATACCCCTGCACAAAGTTGGACCTTTTAAAAATATTCCTCATGAAAAGATCAAATTATTATGGCGTCGTACTCGCCTTATCCACCACATACGTATCAATCGGATTCACACACAACACCGGGATTTGCGCTTCGTTGGTGATCAGTTGTTGTTCGTAGCTGCTGGAAAAAATACTCATGAAACCTGCATCGAAGAAATTCATGATGCAAATAAGATCCGCTTCGATGGATGCAGAATACTTCAGCAATGCTGTAACAAAACCACTTGTTTTTGCTTCGGTAATTTCAACTTCGTACGGGATGTTTTTTTCTGTGAAGTATTGTTCAGCAAAAATGATATTGCGCTCCAGTTGATTTTTGAGGAATTCGTCGGTTTCTCCGGGAGAAATGAGATGCACTTTGCTGACAAAATACTTGGCCATATCTGCCACAAGACTCAGTTTTTGTTTGGTTTCCTTGTGCAGATCGAGCGGCACAACAAGTTTGTGGTATCCATTTGGTCGGATTGGGCGCTCCTGCACAATAATAAACGGCACCATGCTCTCAGTTACAATTTTAAGAGCGCGGCTTCCTGTTAAGAACTGCATACCCCGCAAACCGTGTGTTCCCATGATAATCAGGTTGGCATCGATTTCGGAAGCCACTTTGTCAATGTCTTCAAAAATGCTTCCAATTCGAGCGATGGTATTGATAGTAACCCCTCGTTCCTTTAAAGTAATTTCTTTGAGCGCGTCGAGTTTCATGCGCGCTTCGGTGATGCCTTTTTTATCGCTGATGATATGAACGACAGAAACATCCGCTTCGATGGTGTGGGCCACCAGAATAGCGTGATCAAGGGCGTTGTCACTTACTTTGGTAAAATCGACTGGAACAAGAATGGTTTTATCGGATTGCATTGACTACGGTTTAATTGTGGGAAGCAAATCTAATACAGTCGGGGGGTCATCGAAATCAAATCAGAGCAGATATTCCAACACACGGTGTCTGAATTCTTCGGGTTGATCAGCGTGCAGCCAGTGTCCGGCGTTATCGATGGTCTCCAGAGAAGCCCTTGGAAATTGCCCAAGAACCGCCGGAAAGTCGTTTTCTGTTACATAATGGCTGTCTGCACCGCGCAGAAAAAGCATCGGGGTGTCGCATTTTCCTTCAGGAATAGCGCGAATAATTTCATCCCTCTTTTCGAACAACACAGGCAAATTAAAACGCCAGGCCAATTTACCCGCTTCTTTCCAATACAGGTTCTTAAGCAAAAACTGCCTGGTTCCGGTTTCCTGAATAAATGGCAACAACCTCTCCTCGGCTTCCTTTCTTCCCTCACAACGCTCCACATCCACCGCAAGCAGGCCCTTGAATATTTCTTCGTGGTGTGGTTTGTATTGTTTTATGCCCATGTCGGCGATAACTACTCTATCGATCAAAAATGCGTTTTCCAGTGCAAAATACATGGCTGTTTTTCCGCCCATGCTATGGCCGATGATGCACATATCGCGCAAATTTTCTTTGGCCGCAAACTCCAGCAGATCATCTGCCATGGCTTTGTAGCTAAACTCTTCACTGTGCGGGGAATGACCGTGATTGCGCTGATCTATCAGATACACTTTGAAATGATTTGCAAATTCGCGCGCATGGGTTATCCAATTGTCTCCGCTGCCAAACAAACCATGCAAAATAATCAGTGGCCGTCCTTCTCCCAGGGTCTTCACAAACAAATTCATAAGGCACGCAATTGGTGTTTGTACATTTTTACGGTATTGTCGAGTCCCAGATAAAGCGCATCGCTGATCAAAGCATGCCCAATAGAGACTTCGAGCAAACCGGGCGTATTTTCAGAAAAATAACGCAGATTTTTGAGCGAAAGATCGTGGCCGGCATTCACTCCCAAACCGAGTTCTACTGCACGGGTAGCAGCAGATGCATAGGGCGAAATGGCTTTGGCCCGATCGGTCTCATACTGGCTTGCATAGGCTTCGGTATACAATTCGATGCGGTCGGTTCCCGTCTCGAGAGCAGCATCTACCATGGATGTATCGGGTTCCAGAAAAATGGATACCCGCATTCCTGCTTTGTGCAGTTGATCAATCACTTCTCTCAAAAAAACACGATGCAGCCGTGCATCCCAGCCGGCATTGGAAGTTAAAACCTCGGGCGGATCGGGAACAAGGGTTACCTGATGAGGCTTTACATCAAAAACAAGTCGCAGAAATTCCTCGTTTGGATATCCTTCGATATTGAACTCCGTCTTAACCACTTTGCTAAGGTCATAAACGTCCTGATAGCGGATATGCCTCTGATCTGGTCGGGGATGCACCGTAATGCCTTCTGCGCCGAAGGATTCAATATCGATCGCTGCTTTTACAACATCGGGTACATTGCCTCCTCGTGCATTGCGCAGGGTAGCAATCTTGTTGATATTCACACTGAGTTTCGTCATTTTACCAAATTGAAATGCAAAGAACAGCACAGCAGGGGTTAATCAGGATCATAATTTTTGAATCCTGGGCTTACTTCAATTCACGAAGTGTTTTCAATGATGATAAATCGCATTTAAAAAATATTGTAAACAACACCACAGCCGTGCACCTTTGCCGGAGCGAATCAATGTATGACTAAACCTGAGAAGCATATTTTGCTTGTGGACGACCATGCCATAGTTACTGATGGCATCCGTGCACTAATTGGCAACGAACCCGGCATTCACATTGTGGGTGAGGCACGCAATGGGCTGGATGCCATGGACATGCTGCGGATTCTAAGAATAGAACTGGTGATTATGGACATCGACATGCCAGAACTAAACGGAATCGAAACGGCTAAAATCATCCGCAAAGAAATGCCTCATATCAAAATCATCATGCTCACAATGCATGATGAAAAAGCAGTAATACGTCAAATGCAGGAGATCGGGGCGGATGGATACCTGCTCAAAAACTCTCCCAAAGCAGAATTGATGCGTGCAATAGAAAAGGTATCGTCAGGTGATTTATACTTTGGTGATGATGTGCAGGCAGTGCTTCTCAAAGAAGATGTGCGTCCGCATAACGAAGCTCTTGTTGATCTGACAGAAAGAGAAATTGAAATCATCAAACTCATTGCAGATGGATTGTCCAATAAAGAAATCGGCGAAAAGTTGTTTATCAGTCATCGAACAGTAGATACACATCGCACCAATGTGATGACCAAATTGGGCTTACACAATGTGGCCGGCATTGTGCGATTTGCAATTCAAAACGGTTTGATCAGCGGATAAAAAAACTACTTGCTATCCATCGTAAACAGAGGATCAAAAATTTCGGAGTGTGTGAGGTAGAAATTGCACTTTTCGAGATACAATATCGCAGGTCCGTCATTGGGCTTTTTCTCCAACACTTGTTTAAACAATGGTTTGGCTTCTACCAGATTGCCCCGCTGAAAAGCATTCAGGGCCTGTGTCCAGATCGGCATCCAGTGCGGTTCCGGGCCATCAGCGCGCAAACCGAGCAATTCAAATACGCGCACAGGTAAATCTTTACCCTTTACTTTTACGGATGCGAGATCCCTAAAAATAAACTGATCGGTAACGCAGGCATTCCGTGTCATATCAGAAATAATTATTTCCACCCCAAAGTATTTTGTCAATCCCTCAAGGCGTGATCCAAGATTCACAGAATCGCCAACCACGGTGTAATCAAAGCGTTTCTCAGAACCGATATTCCCGACCGTCATATCACCTGTATTCACGCCTACGCCAATATACAAAGGCTGACGACCTTCCTGCACATTTTCGCGGTTGTACACTTCCAGTTCTTTGATCATACCCAGAGCCACCAGGCAAGCGCGGTCGGCATGATCGATCTGTGGCACCGGGGCGCCAAAAATGGCCATAATCGCATCGCCAATAAATTTGTCGATGGTGCCTTTGTGCTTAAAAATAATATCGGACATCAGGCTGAGGTACAAATTAAGAACAGCCACTATTTGCTGGGGATCCAGCCCTTCAGAATAGGAGGTAAATCCACGAATATCCGAAAATAAAACAGTGAGTTGTTTCTTTTCTCCGCCCAGTTGCATCCGGCTGGAGTTCTTGATAATCTGATCTACAACTTCGGGCGATACGTATGACCCAAATGCAGTCTTAAGCAATCGGCTTTTGCGTTCACGAATAAAGTAAATATACAACGATGCAGTGAGGTATGCGATAAAGGTGAGCAGCATCAACGACACGATGGGGAATACCGTGGATGTTTCGGGGATATACCAGAGCATAAACAAAAACATTTCACCCAATACCATTCCAAGAGAAATAAAGAAACCAAAGAATGGCCGAATGAGCAGGAAGAGCGAAACCAGAAGCAGTGCAGCTCCCAAAAAGTACGGCAAGGCAGCGCGCTCTGTAACTTCACGAATAAAACCCTGGTTGATCATGTTGAGAAAAGCTACGGCGTGCACCTGCACTCCGGGCATTTTTTCTGCACGGCAAGGCACCGTTTTTAAATCCTGCAATCCGGATGCACTTGTGCCAAAGAATACAAATTTGTTTTCGAAATACTCCGATGGAATTCTTTCCTCAAGTACTTTGTAGAATGAAATGTAGCGGATACTTTCTTCATGCCCCATCCAGTTGATTCGAAATGTACCATCTTTATTCAGCGGAATGAAAAAGTCATTTCCAAGTTTCAGTTTATTGTCATCTACTGTTACAGTTGAGTCCGGAATTCCCAATTCATCCAGCACCATGTAAACAGGAAAATTGGCAATGTGAAGAGGCACATCTGCTTCTACAGGCAGTTCCTGCAAGACCTGATAAAACCGCACCGTTCCATCCTGCATGGAAGGCATTGAAATGGAGCCTACACCTTTGGCTCCGTTACTAAAAGATTCGATGGGAAGAACAGGATAGGAAATATAAGGAAATTCGATTGGTCGTTTTGGATTGCCCTGGATAATGCGCAGATAGTTGAGGTCGTCGAGGTTCATTTCCTCTTCAAACCTGGCGCCATCGTCGAACAGGCTGAGGTATACATTGCCTGCCCGGTAGATAGCACGCGTGAGATCAATATCCGTGCTCAGGGCTTCCAAAATTTCGGTAGGCTGTTCGAAGCCTTTTTCCGACAAAAGATTCCGATACACTGACGACATGGAATCTGATTCGGTATACAGAAAGTCGATACCTATTGCTTTGGGCTTGCCTGCCGATACGTTTCGGATGACAGTAGCATCATAAGCACGGGGCCAAAGTTGAGTGCGGCCCAGGTGTTCAATACTGGCATCGTCGATGTCAATGATTACAATGTCATCTGGTTTAATTTTCTGATGGCTCTTATTTTCACTGCGTACCTGGAAGGCAAGGTCTACAATCTGGTTCTCGATTCCGGCAAGTGGAGATCGCGACATCTGATTGGAAAAATACACCAAGCCTTCTGTGATCGCCACAGAGATGGCCGCCAGCAGTAGAACAACAAGAATTTTTTTCAGACTCCGAAAGCGTCTCAATCAGTCAGGCGAATTCAGAGTTTGGCCAGTACAGTTTCTGCATCAGCTTTGAGCGCATCATTGGGATATTCTGCGACAAAGTTTTGGAAAATTTCTTTGGCTTTGATGTTGTTGTTAGACATGATATAAGAATGGCCCAGCGCAAAAAGTGCATACTTCGCATTGGCATCTTTCGGTTTTTGATTGATGAAAGCCTGCAAAGCGGCAATCGCTTTGGCATAGTCTTTTGATTCATAGAATGCATAAGCCTCTTCGAACTCAATTTCCTTGTCTTCCTTCCAATAAACGGCGCCTTCTTCTTTCTTCTCGTCAGTCTTTACCTGATCGCGACGAATTCCCCCTTCTTCGGTTTTTTTACCAGCCGAGGCTTTTACTTTTCCCTTGAAGGTATTAAAAACGCCTTCGGTTTCTGTCTTTGCAGCACTCGAACTACCATTGAGCAGTTCATTGATGCTGATTTTCGAATTGGGACCTACAATTGATTTTTTGCCGCTGGCCCATGTAATCTCGGCCATGCCGTCACTCGTGGTGCGGATGTATTGATTCTTCTTTACCTGCATATTGATTTTAGCAATACTCCATTTTGGATCATTACCAATATCAACTTTGCCTTCGTAATAAACAATTTTACCTACAGTGGTGGTGTCTGATTGTGAAAAGCCTGCAGTAGTTAAAGCCAGCAGCACAACAGTTAGAATAGTCAGTTTCATTTTACTTCGTTTTTAAGATTAGCATATAAAGTATCCAATTGAGGATCAAGAGCAACAGCCTTATCAAAGTAAACACCTGCCTGAACTCTGTCACCGTCAAGCAAATATGCTTTGCATAAGTTGATTAGAATTTCACCGTCAAAACTATCTGTTTTTGAGGCTCTTTCATAATATTCGATCGCATTTTTTGCATTTCCACGCAAAAAATAGAGATTTCCGAGATTGTTGAGTACCACCGGGTTAGTAGGTGAAAGCTCCAATGCCTCCAGAAATACGTTTTCTGCCTTCTCGTCTTCCCCGATTTGTGCAAGAAGCGCAGCGTATTTGTTCTTAACGTAAACATTTTCTGTTTCAGAAAGATAACGGCTTTCCATTTCGTTGATCACTTCGCGTTTGGTCTTGGCCAGCAATTGCAAAATTGCCGTGCCATACTCCTGGGTCACTTCCTTGCCGTTGGGTGGAGTTTCGTGAAAACCTTCCGGGATATAATTGGATGGCACGTACACCTTGCGTGCATCCGAAAAAGAGATCAATTCTGGAAAACGCCCAGACTTCAATTCTTCGTAATAGCGATCGGCTGCTGTCTTCCACGACGCCATAAATCCATGTGTGCTAATGAGTGTAGTTTCAAGCGGAATCCAAACCTTGTCGTTGGCAATAATCACATCCAGTTCGTTGAGTCCGGCAGAAACAAGATTGCCCGGTTCTATGCCGCTTTCGAAAGCGAGGAAGACGTGTCCCGGAACATCAACAAAGGCTGCATTCACACCGCCATTTTCGAGAAGAGCTGCAAACAATACAACAAGATCATCGCAGTCGCCACTTTTGCGCTTAAGCGTTTCAGAAGGGTATTGCAGATAATCGAGCATTTCTGTTTGGGTGGATACCAATGCATAGTTTCGTGAAGGATCAGAGCTGTATGTAACACCAGCCTGCCTCAACAAGGTAAAAACCTGCATGGCCTTTAAAATACTTTTGTTCAACCCGTAGGTATGTTGAGAGCGGAAAAGGTGATCCCCATTTTTGTTGTAGTCCACCAAAACATCTACTGCAGGTGATACAAATGCACCTACACAGCGTTTGTCGCTCCAGGTAATGGCATTGCGGCCATGCACTACAAATGGAATCCTTTTGGTAACCGTTTTTGCGTGTTCACCCAGCGTGTAATCAATGGTAACTTCCAATTGGAGTTTTTCCTCGGTGCTGTAACTGAGAATTTTTTCTTTGAAAATGGCCGCAAGTGAAACATACGTATTGGAGTAAGCTACCATCGAAGGCGCTTTGATTTCCGTTGGGGTATCCATGATCTCCGGAACAAATACCCGGATAGAAGTTGGGGCAATGGTTTGACCTGTATTGTTAGATACGACCATTTCGCCCAGAGGAAGAAGGCGCACATCCGAGTAATTGCGGTAGAGTGAGGGATAAACGTCGCGCACATATACATCCTGGATATTCAGATTGGGTTGCTCCTTGGCCATGCGATCGCGCTCCGCAATGGCGTTGTTTTTGGCGTCGCTGTAATTGGTGTTGGCAGGACTAATTCTGCAGGCAGAACTAAACGCGTTGATTGCGTCGTAGATATGCCCAGCACCCAGTGATGTTTTTCCCAGACCATAATAGGCCTCAGCATTGTTTTTATTGAAGGATACCAGCTTCGTGTAGTTTTCGATGGCCTTTTCGTAATTGCCAATCTGGTTGTTGAGCACTGCGCAGTTTTCGAGGTAGCGCTCCAGTGATTTTGAAATGCGCTCCACTTCGCGTGTAGAAGCAAATCCATCGCGCGCGTGTTCCAGTTTTTCTTCTTCGAATAGAATCGCTATATAGTAGTTGTCAATAGATTTTTGGTAATTTGCTGCTGCCTGATATGCCTCTGCAAGCGGTCCATAAAAAGAACGATCGGCAGGGTCTTTTTTACATGCTTTCTCCAACTGAAAAGACGATTCGGCATAATTTCCTTTGCGCAATTCTACCAACCCTATTCCTGCAATGTACTTCGCATTATCACGGTCGTTGATAAGCAACTGCTGGTACACATCACGCGCACGGTCGTATTGTTTGGTCTCAATCAACGACGATGCCATTGGTTGTTTCACTGTAGAGTTGGTAGGGTCGATAGCCAGAATACGTTCAAATTCCAATACTGCAAGATCGTGTTTGCCCTGCCCGGCGTAGGCTTCAGCCAGATGTTTGCGGTATTGAACGGTTTGAGCAGTTGACATGCCCGCGGTGCCAGTGCTCAATTCCGCAAATGCAATTTTCTCCGTCTCGGAATACCGTCCTGCGGAATTCATCACTTCGAGTTGAATTAACTGCTCACGGAAATAGGCCGCCTTGTTTTTACGAAGTCCATCTACGGCAGTTCCCGCGTATTTATCGGCATCCTTCAACGCTGCTTCCAGTTCAAAAACGGGATCACCAGAAACACGTTTGATCGTGTACAATGCGAGGTAGGCGTGCGCCAGAGATGCATTAAATCCAGGGTTTGCCGGTTCCCATGCGATGAGTTGTTTGCCCAAAGCGATGGCATTGTTGATGGATTTTACACTTGGTATACGTGCAACACTATTGACTACGGAGTCGATGGCCTGTGTGATCACAATTCGCAGAGCCGGTGTCGACATCATGCGTTCGGCTTCAGAAATGATTCCTTTAAAATCATCGCGGTTGGCCAACTGTCCGAAATAGGCTGCATATCCCATAGAATATGCATTGCGGATATCGGTATTTTCCGGATTGAGCGAAAAACCGAGCCTCAAAAACTGCAACGCCTTTGTTGCCTCAGAGCGCCTGGCCAACAATTTTCCGGTAGTAGCCAGTTGGGTCGCGGTATACTCGCGGATGCGGCCTCCTTTGGCCATGGTTGGTACAGCGAGTTGGTATGCCTCCAATGCCTCGTCATATCGACCAATGGCACACAATCTATCGGCATAGGTAAGGTGATTTTCGAAACCTGCAGTTGGTTCAGAAAGATTGCCGTGGCTAATGCTTACGATTTTGTAATGGTGCAGGTCAATGTCCTTTCCCCTCTCTTTTGGCAATGAAAATGAAGTGGTGGTTGTAGTAGCAATGAGGCTATCACTTCCATCGGCCATCACTTCAATCAATCCATAAGAATCGATGGTACCGGAGATGTGTTTGCTAAAAAATACAGTTACCAGGCTATCCTGAATATCGAATGAATACTGATCGTCTGGAGTTGGTGGTGTAAACCGAAAACGAAATGCTTTTTGGGCATTGCCTTGCCGGAGTCCAACATATTCTACAAAACTCACATCATCAAAAAACAAGCCCATAGCATCTTTTAAGCCATTGGTTCCATCGCCAGGATAACCCTGTGAAAACACAAGTTGCGGTTCGAGATCCCATTTGTAAATTTCGATCTGGCCATTGGTTTTGTTGAGCACGTGAATCTGGTCAAGTGGATCAACAAAAAAGCCTCCGATTTCTCCTGGTTTTCCGCCTGTGCTTTCGCTTCTAACTTCCAGTCTTTTCAGCGCCACAGGCCATCCACTCGATGCAGCACGAAAAATGGCATTGGACTTTTCATCCCAGATATAAATCTGATCTTTGGAGTCCACACCAATAGCTAAAGGAGATGTGATGCCCGAATTTTCCGCCGTTGTTATAACGCGTTGATAAGCGTTGAGCTCATTCCACAAATGAATATTGCCATTGGCCTGATCGGCTACCACGATATTACCGTTGCTCTGAATGGCCAATCCGGAAGGGTTTTTGAGACGTTCTTTTAGATCTCCTCCAAATTTGCTGATAAAGGTTCCTTTGGCATCAAATTTTACAATTTCCTCTTCACCGCGGTCGAGAACGTAAATCTGTCCCTTCGTATCGCAGGCCACTGCGGAGGCTTCGCTGAACTTGCCTTTGATTGAAAAAAGTTCATTTGGCAATGTGTCAGCAAATGCTATCAACATGCTTTTGTCTTTGGCGGGTATGATGCAACGCACACCCGAAGACGCGGTGCCAATGGCCGAAACCGGAATTCGTGTTGAGGGCGTTTCTGCAAGCTGATACCTCCGCCTGGTTGTTGTAAAATCCGGAGTAATGGTTGCAACTGCATAAATCTGCAGGACCTGAGCCGCGCCATCGAGAATAAGCAGTGTATGATTTTGTTTGCGAGAAACAGCGACGTTCGAAATACCTGTGAATGTTCCGGCAGAGGTCGACCCCTTTGCGCCCAGCGTTCCAATTTGAACTGCATTGCGGTTAAACTGTCCAATGCGTTGTGTTGCCTCATCAAAAATGAAAAAATCCCCATTGGCAAATACGGTCATACCACCGGGTTTAGTAAGAGCTACACCCGGGTTTTTTGCGAAGGTGCGATGCGTATTAATGAGCAAACCAGACATGTCGTAAATAAATACCGCGGGCCCATCTTTGTCGAGTACATACAATTCGTTGTATCCACTAATTCCGATGGCCAGGGGTTCAGAGAACGTGTTGGTTTCACTTTGAATCCAGGTGAGGTAGTTTCCTGCAGGGGTATAAATATCAATTTGTTTGCGGGATTTATTTAGGAGGTAGATATACCCTTCTCCATCCACGGCCATAGAAGTTATTTCTCCCAATTGACCTCTTGCACTGCCCTTTTCGCCAAATGCAAAGCCATTGCCCGCCAGGGGTTTCACAACAATTTTTTGCAGGCCCTCGTCATATATATACAATTTATCCTGCGCGTCGAAACAGATCAGGAGTGGGTTTTTAAGCGCCAAAGAGCCCGATGCGGTTTTGATTGATTGAATAAATTCCAGGCTTTTTCCGGTTGAATCCAAAACATGAATGGCATGGGTGGACTTGTCAGCAACAAAAATTTTATCCTGCGAATCCACAGCAATGGATGTCATCTTCTGCATAGCAGCATCCGGTTTCACCGGCACCATCCCTTTGATGGTATATTCCTGTGAAATGCCTTGTGTGGCCGTGAATAGGACCACTGCCAGCGCTACGAGTTGCTTCAAAATTAAACCCATTCGATCCGTTAAGTCCTTTTAAGTGTGGTGCTTCCTTCCGCTTATACTCCGGCAAGTTTTTTTACAAAATCCAGGTTTTGCTCCAATTGAAGTGTCCTGCTCTTTTTGGCATATTCGGTATGAAAAATCTGCTTAGACAGAAATCGTACCTGAATTTCATTCCATTGTTTTCTGCTCCCAATTTCTCCGCAGCTCAGCAGTTCTTCAAATAACAATTCAGCAATGGGAGCAAAGTCATCGCGACCCAGGTAATCCAGGTCCGCATCACACAAAACCATCTCGATATGCGATTTTGGAGATTGAGGAATCCGGGTTGCCATAATGCAGCCCTCAATGATTTTCGCATCCTCTTCTGAAAGTCCGTAGCCCTGTGCGGCATCGCGAAAAATCCCACATCCCACCTGTTCGTGTTCTTTTCTGCTGAGAATGTATCCGGTATCGTGAAAAAGAGCGGCGATTTTGAGCAAGGTCAGATCATATTCATTCAAACCTTCGCTCTGCCCTATCCTCACAGCCTCTTCAATAACATCCAATGTGTGTCGCAGGCTGTGGTATTTATAATCACCAGGGATTTCAACCATTAAGCGGTTGCATACCGGATCCAGCATGGCATCGTAAAAATTACGAATGGCAGTCATGATATTGTTCGTTGTAATATGGTTCGAGCCCTGATCCAATTGACCATTTCCTATTTCAATGCAAAAAAGCCCAGGACCAATTGCACAAAAATTCTGAAAGGCTCCAAAGGTTCAATATTAACACCGAAAAGGCCGTTGGAAAAAGCGGTGATGCAAAAAAGGCCTTCAACGTGACGAAAATGGTGATTTTAGGGAAGTTCAAGCCGACTGCCAGCAGGCAGAAGAGATGATCTGTTCAAGCTTACCCTTTTATCCCCCCGGAAATCCCATGCGACCCAAAGGAAAGTAATCTTTTTTGGAAGTTCCGGCAAAAAGAAGTGTGTATTTTTGCCAGAAGACAATTATTCCAAACTGTTCCTTTTATGAAAAAAATTCTGGTTCCATCCGATTTTACATCTGTTTCAGAAATTGCTATCAAGTATGCCAGTGAGATCGGGCAGGTTTTAGAAACCGATGTTTATTTATTGCACATTGTCAAAAAAGAATCAGAAATTGTTGAGGCCGAGGCCAAACTGCAAAAGCAGGCATCCGAGCACTTGACCAGAACGGGATTGGCTGTAAAATGCCTTGTAAAAGTGGGAAATATTTTCGACGATATTCCGCAGGTTGCCAAAGACGAACAGGCGCAATTGGTGGTTATGGGAACACACGGATTGCACGGAATGCAGTTTATTGTTGGCAGCAATGCACTTCGTGTAGTAACTGAATGTCCCGTTCCTATCATTATTGTTCAGGAAGGAATAACGCGTCCGGCGAATATCAATAAACTGCTTTTGCCACTCGATCTGCACAAGGAAACCAAGCAGAAACTGAATATCGCCGCAGACGTCGCGAGTCGCTTTAAATCAGAGGTTCATATTATTTCTCCCAAAGAGAGTGATGAGTTTCTTCACAACCGCATACAACGCAATGTGAGTTATTCTGAGGGCTATCTCGAAGAGCGCAACATTCCATACAAGACAACTATTACACAAGCGGGTTCAGGCGGATTTGTAAAAGAACTGCTCACCTACGCAACCTATGCTGAGATAGACCTTATTTGTATTCTCAACAATGCAGAAGAACAATTGATCCATGCTTTTGGCGTTGACAGCGAACAGAAAATCATTACCAACGACTCTAAAATTCCTGTGATGATTATAAATCCGATGGCGACTTTGGTGGATTCCAATTCGATTTTCGCACAATAGAGGGGTTGCTGCGCAACGGTTTTGGTTAACCGCAGAAACGCTGAGACGCAGATGTTGCTTCGCAACACGTTGGGCACAGCTTGTGTTTTGTGTCAAACATGATGTAAATTTAAAAGCCCACAATGGCGAGGCTTTTAGCCCCTGGTATAAATTCACCCTTTAAAATCAAACTTAACTGTTTCCAAAGCCGACTATCAACTCATCGCATTGCCTCCAAAAAAAACCGCCCATTGCTGAGCGCTTTCAATCGTCTTATATCTAGCGTCTATCAACTTATTACTGAATTTCTTTTTCGCAATTCGCAGTACGCACTTCGCATATCGATCAACAAAAAAAAAACCGCCCATTGCTGAGCGGTTTCTATAGTCTTATGTCTAGAGTCTTGAGTCTAGCTTCTAGAGTCTATTTCGCAACAACCATTCTTTCCGTATACACCTGTCCATCCACAGTAGTCTCTACAAGGTAGATGCCATTGCTAAGTGTATTGTTGAAAGAAAGAACTGTGTTAAGTGATCCATCAACTGAGTAACGTTCGTTGAGAACAACACGACCCATGCTATCCATTACGCGCACAAATACATGGTTGCTTGTTACGTTAGTGATATTGATGTTTACCATTTCACCATTGTTTGGATTTGGATACAAACTGAATTCAACTTCATCTGCGTTGTTTGTTGACTCTTCAAGAATGGCTTCCTGCGAAGAACTTGCTGCAACATAAATTATATCTGTAGTTCCAGGAGTTCCGGCGCCATAGAAGAAGTTTGGCGTCCAGGTTACTTCGTACCATTTGCCGGCTTGTACACCACCAACAGCCGAAAGACTCTTGGTAGATGATGCACCACTGGTTGTTGTGTTGAATGGAAGACCACCAATGCTTGTACCAAAGCAATCTCCTACTTCAGTAAATGTAATGGTGTGATTTATTGCACCACAGATAAATGGTTTGGCTTGCAGTGTAGTTCCTTTGAATACAGTTGCAGGACAACGCTGTGAGATTTTAGTACGAAGATCTGCGTGCGGAGCAATGGTGATGCTGCAAATACTTGTTCCTACCAGGGTTGTGTTTTCGTTGTTACCAGCAGCATCGGTGAGGATGAAGTTACCATTGATAGTTACATCATACGTTCCACCATGGCGAAGTGCCAGAGCTGCATTGCTCAGTGCAATCTGACTTGTTGCTGATGCACTTGTAGGTACACCCGGAGTTAAACCAGTTGGTGTGAAATTGAACGTGTAGCTATTGGCGCCAGAGTAAGTTGGTTTGAAATTGGTACACAAATCATACGTACCACTTCCATCTGCACAACCACTGAAGGCGAGCATCTGGATGCAAAGATTAAATGCACCAAGTGTGCCATCGTAACTGCGAACAGCCACATAATATGTTGCACCAGGTGTAAGTCCAGTGCTCACCATGATTTCTCCCTGTGTGTTATTGGCAACATCGTTTTCTACATCAACCTGTACTCCAAGAGCATCATGCAATTCGAGAACAACATTCATCGATGACGTTGTGCATACCACACGTGAAGCTGTGCTTGTAGCAACAAATTTGTACCATAGATCCTGACCACCGGCTGGCAATACGTTTGCCGGATTTCCATTTGGTGAAGCAGATGTTCCTACCAATGTTGCTGCATAACAATTGCCTGTTGGATACGCACCACCAGATACTGGTGCAAGTATGGCAAAGTTGAAAGCGTCATTTGGAATGGCAGGTGCCGGACAACCTTCGTCTACCAGACCATCACAATCATCGTCCATTTCATTTCCACAAACTTCAACCTGTGAAGGATCAAAACTTGCATCTGTTGCCGTGATATGAATAGCTGTTGTGCCTCCGTTTGGATTAACAGTATTGGCACCACTTGGCCAGATACCATCGCTATCCATTACCGGACAAGTAATCAAAGCACCTGTTGCCAATGTGCGTTGCTCCAGGCGACGAATACCATTTGGCAACGTGTTTGGAACAATCATTCCATATGCACCAGGAACTCCATCTACGTTTGAAACATAGAATGAAGAATACGAAGAGGTATTTGCGAATCCATCAGACTCAACGTAGGTTGCGCTGATAGGGCGACCAGTACCGGCCTCGTTATCGAAAGCAAGAATAAAATTCTTATCAGTTGCAAGTGAAGTTCCGCGCAATGCAGTTCCGTTTGTTGCACCCGTTGCAGTGTTTTTTACAGTAATGGTAGATGTGGTTGTAACACGCACTGCAGCGAATGTTCCTGTTGGTGTTCCATTGTTTAGGATGATACGACCCTGAAGAGCATTGTTTGGTGTGAAACGTGCATTGCCTGTTGGTTCAGAAATAAACCAACCAGTATAATTACCAGAGTTATCAGTTGTAAGTGTGCCATAAGCGCCTGCAGTTGCAAGACTTGTTGGCGCACCTTGTGTGAAGCTTCCACCAGATGTGAAGATGGCATTGCCTGCTCCATTGCTGGTAGCGACATCAGCACCTTCTACCATACCATTGATATAACGGAAAGTAGTGTTTGGTTGCAGACCACCGATGGTTACGCGGTATGCATAAGGGATACGGTTGTTGTTTGTTCCGTTCAAACCCTGAATGAATTGTGGAACGATAACTTCAGTCAGCGTTGGAGTTGATACTGTAATGTTAGATGTAGTTGCAGTAGGAAGAGCTGATGCTACCTGAAGTTGTTTTACTCCCGGAGTATCAAACACGATGTCGTTAAATGTCGCAACACCATTTACAAATGGTTGAACAAGCGTACCAGTGATACTTCCTGTGCCAGAAGACAAAGAGATAGTAGCACTGCCCGTGTTGTAGTTTACATCTACTGCGTTGTTTGGACGACGAGCTTCAACAGTGAATGAAGAATACACGTTGTTGGTATAAGCGTAAGATTGAACGTTTACAAAAGCCTGCTGACTTGCAGCATCTTCAACGATGAATGCAGCGCTGAGACCTTGTGTAAGAGTCATTCCTGCAGTTGCATCAACGGCGAGAATAACTCCACCTTCTGCTACGTTGTAGTTTACGTTGGTAAAAGTGTATGTTCCACTTCCCGCTGTAATGGTTCCAATCAAGGTGCCAGTTACTGCGCCTGTTCCGTTAGAAAGTGTGATAGTGAAATCAGTATCAATTGCAACGGATGAAGCAGCGTTGCTGCCATCACGTACTTCTATCGAAACTGAGAATGGAGTATTTACACTTGGATTGATTCCACCATTGATTGATGTTACAGCGATTTGAGTTGCCGGATTTGGATTCACCGAAAATGCGGTGAGATCAAGTACGGTAGTAGAAGCTGAAATAGTGGTCCAGTTGGCCGGATTGTTCACCAGAGCTTTGTAAGCCGAAAGTGATCCAAGCGCTGTTCTTGTTGCAGTGTATTGTCCACCCGCAACGGTTGCACCAAATGTGATATTGCCATTGGCTACGTTGAGTTCTGTTGGCAGGTAAGATGTACCCGCTGCTGCAATGCCACTTGAAAGCCATCCGGTGTTACCGTAGTTCAACCCATACAATATACTTCCAGTAAAAATAGATGGATTGGCATTTGTACCAAAATCTGATGTGCTTGCAGATGTTCCTGCACCAGCACCCATATAGGCAATAATCTGATCACTAGGTGCGAGGGCTGGTGTGCCAAGTGTTGCTGTTCCAACAGAAGCAGTAGTTCCGGAAATGCGGATAACTGTTCCTGCTGCAATAGGGCTTGCAGTTGTATTTGTCCAGGACACGAATCCTTCGCCACCACGTCCATTGCCGCCTGCAGCAGTAGAATTGGCGCTTACTGCAGCGAGAAATCCATTGTCCGTGAATTTAATTTTGGTACCAATAGGCAAACTCACCCATGTAACAAATGCAAAGTCTTCTGTGGTATTGGAGTTAAAACCAAGAATTTGAATATCTCCAACATTTAATACCGTAGAGAAAGAAGCTTCAGAAGTATAAGTTGTATCAACACCATTTACTGCAAATGCTTTATAGAAATAGGTAGTGAAAGTTGAAAGACCAGTAACACCAAGTGTAAATACGCCCGGCGCAAAAGTGCCGGTTTCAGTTACTTGTGTGCCCGTGCCATTGCCAAAACCTGTTGTGATGCTGTATTCAACGCCACGGATTGTCACTGTACTGCAATTGTCTGCAGTCACGTTTCCACCGAGTGTTGCTGTTGTTGAGCCCACACCCGTTGAAGCAGGGGTTGTTATAGTTGGAGCGGCCGTTGAAATACCAGTCGCAGTAACTGCAACACTTGTAGCTGCTGCGCCACCACCTGTCAATGGAATATTACCGCTGTAACTGATTGCACTTACAGGCAAAAAGTTCACATAGATGTCTTGAGAATATGCACCACCAGGTTGAGTTAAGCTCAGTGAGTTGGAATAAGGACCACCTGAAACTGTTGCGAATTGAAAACCGGTAAACGGTCCAACATCTACGTTAGCAGCAGTAAGATTGGTACCTGTGATAGTGAACATGTTTGGGCCATAAGTACCAGCGATGCATTGGCTGCCGAAAGTAGCGAGTGCAGAACCTGAAAGGGTTGTTGATGCTGCTGCTGTAGCGTTGATGGTTACGTCGTCGATGGCCATATAGTGGTCATTGGATGCATCATTTAAATCCGTAAAACGAATCATGATTTCTTGCCCGGCTGGGATTGATACAGTAATTGTTGTTGTAATTCCAACAGATCTGTTTGCCGGAGCATTTCCGTCGAGCACTACAGCCGCAGTTGCGCCTACTATAGGGCTCGTAAAGGTTAAGGCGGGAACCGATGTCCAACTTCCTGCTGCTGGGTTTGTTACAGTAGCTCCTACTTGATAATCAACATTAATTGTATGGGCCGCAGCATTGTTTTCTTTTCTCCATTGCTCGCCAGTATAAGTAACTGTGATAGCAGATATTGCTGAACCCGTGTTATTCACGAGTCGATATCCAAAATATCCCAGTCCTGTGCCTGAGGCGCCTGTAAACGTATTTGAAGCGACATATCCCAAAGACTTGTCAGTGAGTGGGTTTGTGCCTGCAACCGCGAATGAATATAGACCGGCTGTGGTTGTTGATCCAGTGTTTAAGCCAAATGTGGCAATTGTGGCATTTGCCGTTGTTCGCGCATACCAACCAGTAAGGGTTGTGTTGTCAGTCCATGTTCCAGCTGGCGTGAGCGCACTGAAATCTTGCGTGTAATTCGTTGCAGCCGCTGCAATCGAGAATTGTGCCGATGCATGGGCGCCGAAAAACAATAACGCGCAAATAGAGAGCGCGATAGTTTTAAAATTAATTTTCATTTGATTAGAATTTGAATTGATAATTCGGGGACAAAATTGAGAACAAAAGCTGATCCTGCCGTTATTCCAGTGTGATCCTATGTTAGGTTATTGTAAATAAAATCAACTTCGAATTCAGGCTTACTACCGGTTAAATACCTCATTATGTAGCATATACGCTGTTTTCAGCTTTGTCAGTGATAAAAAATGAATCTCTGGTCACCTGTCCGGTATCACATAAAAGTAAAGCCTGTATGTCATTTATGTAAGGTAAGTTCGACACCCGTTTATCCGAATTTCTGCCCACAAAAAAAACCGCCCATTGCTGAGCGGTTTTAAAGTCTAGTGTCTAGAGTCTATTTCGTCACGATCATTCTCTCTGTATAAACCACGCCATCCACAGTGGTTTCAACCATGTAGATGCCATTGCTCAAAGGACGAGCGAATGAAAGAAGTGTGTTGAGTGAACCATCTGCAGTGTAACGTTCGCTGAGAACAACACGACCCATACCATCCATTACACGAACAAATACATTGTCGCTGGTGATATTGGTAATATTGAAATTCACCAATTCTCCGTTGTTCGGATTTGGATACAGGCTAAATTCTACTTCAGTTGTTTCATCAAAAAGTACTTCCTGAGCTTCAGTAGAACTTGCAGCTACATAGATGACATCCGTTGTACCAGGGGTGCCAGCACCGTAAGAGAAGTTTGGCGTCCAGGTTACTTCATACCACTTACCAGATTGCACACCGCCAATGGATGAAAGGCTCTTGCTTGAAGAAGATCCACTTGTAGTAGCATTGAATGGCAGACCACCGATGTTGGTTCCAAAACAATCTCCAACTTCAGTGAATGTGATCGTATGATTCACCGCACCACAAATAAATGGTTTTGCCTGAAGTGTTGTTCCTTTAAGAATAGTAGCAGGGCAACGTTGAGTGATTTTAGTACGAAGGTCTGCATGAGGGGCAATTGTCACCGTGCATGAACCAGAACCAGGTACAGTAATTACTTCCGGAGCACCTAAACCATCAACCAAATTGAATGTTGAGTTTACAACTACTGAATACGTGTAACCATGACGCAAATTAAGCGCTGCAGAAGACAGCCCGATTTGATTTGGCGTGGTTTGAGAAGTAGTTGGTCCTGCTACCGGCGCAGTTTGTGTGAAGTTAAATGTATAAGAACCAGAACCGTTGAATACTGGTTTGAAGTTCGTACACAAATCATAGCTTCCACTTCCATCAGCGCAACCAGATCCAACCAGATGTTGGATACATGCTGTGAAAGCACCACCGGCTGCTGTTGCACCACCAAGTGATACGTAATACAAATTACCAGCAGTAAGTCCACCGAAATTAAGGATCTCAGATACACCAACAGTTGAACTTGCATTTTCTACTGCCCCCGGCACCAAAACAAGACTGCTGTTGTGGATGCTGATTGCATTGTCCATAGCAGCACTGTTCAAAGTGATGCGAACTGCATTTGATTGTGCAACGAACGAATACCACAAATCAGGTCCGTTTGCTGGGCTCTCAGGCGAGTTGCTCGCGGTTAATGTATTGCCACTTATTGTACCGCAAGATGGATAGCCATTTCCGCTGAAAGTTGATACTACCGCTGTTGCTGGTGAATCATTTACCGGACCGCCGCCACATGCAATAACATTGATCGTGATAGTTGCGCATACGCCTGGCGAATTGCAACCACCTTCATGTCTTACAAAATATTGAGTTGTAGCTGAAGGTGAAACGATCAATGAAGGACCGCTGCCAGCCAAAGTACCACCGCAAGTACCAGTGTACCATTCCCAACTTGCACCTGTTCCAAGACCTCCACCAGTTACGCTTAGTGTAATTGATGTCAAAGGACAGATGTTGTTGGCAGTTGTGCTAACACTTGTTGGATCAGTTGAAGCAGTAATTGCAGGATCCAAAGCAGCATCAGAAGAAGTGATTACGATTGCAGTTGTGCCACCTGTTGGATTCACAGTGTTCGCGCCACTTGGCCAGCTACCATCTGCATCAAGTGCAGAACAACCTACAATTGAACCATCGGCAAAAGCACGTTGCTCAATGCGACGAATTCCGTTTACCAATGTGTTTGGAATAACAGCTCCCCATGCACCTCCATTGCCTTCAACGTTTGTTCCGTAGAATGATGCATATGAGTTTGCAGTTGTATTCGCTGTGCCATCACTTTCAACAAAAGTTGTTGAAATTGGACGACCTGTGCCAGCTTCGTTATCGTACAAACACACGAAGTTTTTCGCATCAGCGAATGAAACTCCGCGAATTCCTGTTCCGTTTGTAGCACCTGCTGATGCAACGAGATTCACAACTGTGGCAGAGCTTGATGTTGTAACTCTGTTTAAAACAGTTGTTCCATTGTTACCATCGTTTAGCATGATACGCAAGAACACCTGGTTGCCCGGTACAAAACGTGTTGCATTGCCTGTAGGCTCAGTTACAAACCAACCGGTGTATGAACCTGAAGCATCTGTAGTAAATTGGCCATAAGAACCAGCCGTCGAAAGCCCTGGAGAAGTTGTTCTTGTCCAGTTTGGTGTTGTGTTCGTGTAAATGGCATTACCAGCACCGTTCGAAGTTGACGCATCTGATCCAATTACCACTCCGTTGAAGTAGCGGTAAGTAGCATTTGCAGTTAGATTGTTAATGGTAACACGGTAACCATAAGGAATACGGTTTGCATTTGTTCCATTGACACCTTGCATGAATTGCGGAACGATAACTTCAGTAAGGGTTGGTGTAAGAACAGGGGTTGCACTTACTTCAATACCAGCAGACCATGAACTTTCGTTGCGTGTAAATACCTTGAAGAAATAAGGCGTACCGTTAGTCATGCCTGTAATAACCTGAGGTGAAGCAGAACCTTTGTAGACTACAAATCCATTTCCCAAAGCAGTGCCGGTTCCATATACAAGTGTTCCTGTATATGCACTTCCGTTTCCTGTTGGAACTCCGGTGTTGGCAGCAGTTGCAGCAACTATAATTATTTCGTCATAACAACCGGTAGCGTTGGTCCATGCAACATTGACAGTGCCTGTTGCACCTGTAGCAGTTGCAGCCAATCCTGTAACGTTGTTTGGAGTAGCGGCTATCACAGTTTGTGCTCCTGCACTGGCAGAAGAACCTGTTGGTGTACCGGAACTGAAAGTGTAATCACTTGTTGGATCTGCACTGGCAGTGATACTTGCACCAACAGTAGCTGGACAAGTGAAATCTGCTGTTACATACAAATAAGCTGTTCCAATGCTGAAGTTTTGAGAAAGCGGAGAGAAAGTGTGTGCACCCGCTCCAAGACCTGAGTTCAATGTGCCAAGCAATGTTGAAGTGCCAGTGCTGAAAACCGGATTGGTTGAATACCAAAGCTTGAAGTTAGCTACGTCTGCAGCGGTGTAAGAACCAGCAGATGTGAATGAAGTTGAGTTCAAAATGGTAGTGGTTACACCAACCAAAACATCCGAGCGATACAATACATGGTTGATTGCTCCCTGTGCAACGTTACCAGCAGCAACAGTTCCGGCGCTGATAGAAATGGTTGCAAGTGGAGAACCGAGTGTCATTGTTCCACCAGTAAGAATAGTATTGGATGAAATTATAGCGGAAGGACCAAAACTGAAATCAACGTTGGCAAGAGCAGGAACTATTACAGTATTGCCTGTTCCGGTAGCGCTGAAATCTGCGGCAATCCAGAAGTATTGATTTCCGGTATTGATAGTAAGCCCAAGTGCAGCGAAACTCACGCTACCACCTGTAGCAATTGCACCAGCAGGCACCGTTGCAAGTGGCAAACCACCTGGGAAAGAAGGAGACGCTGAAGTGAACAAATCAAAATTGGTTACATCACCTGCGTTAAACGTTCCACCAGCAACAAAAGAAATGCTGCTAAGTGTTGTAGAAACGTTTGAAGCGTTGATGCGGAAATTTGATAGGATGTTGTCGTTGGAAGAAATTGACATCGCGCTCGATACAGTTTGAGCGATGTTGGTGTGATCCAAAATCAGCGGAGTACAATTAAGTGGAGCATCTGCATTTGCGATAACAATTGCCGTAGTACCACCAGTTGGATTTACGGTATTAACCGGACCAGTTGTCCAAGATCCATCGGCATCGGTAGAAGAACACAATACAGCTCCTGTTGCAAACGCACGAGATTCAATTCTTCTCAATCCGTTTGGAAGTGCATTGGGCAACACTGCTCCCCAGGCACCTGCAACAGCATCTACGTTGGTGCCATAGAAAGTTGCGAAACTCGCAGTATTCGCAACACCATTGCTTTCAACAAATGTTGATGAAAGTGGACGGCCAGAACCAGCAGTATTGTCGTAAAGACAGATAAAGTCTTTTGGTTGAGCGGAAGAAACGCTGTAGATACCAGTTCCATCATTAGGGCCAGCAGCCGCAACAAGATTGATAACTTTAGCTGAGTTTGTTGTAGTAGCAATGCGCTTAACGGTCACTCCACCCGCACCATCATTCAGACGAATGCGGAAGAAGACCTGATTACCTGGAACAAAACGTGTAGCATTACCTGTTGGCTCAGATACAAACCAACCAGTATAGTTACCAGAAGCATCAGCTGTGAAACTACCGAAGTTCAAATCCAATGAAGGAGATGACGTGGTGGTAAAAGCTGCAGCCTGGGTAGCACCAGGGAATATGCAGTTACCTGCACCGTAAACACCTGGAGCATCTGCGGCTATCACAACCTGATTGATGTAGCGATACGTTGCAGAAGGAGTTAATCCGGTAAAGGAGAGATTGTAAGCGCAAGGAATGCGGTTGGTGTTTGTTCCGTTAAGACCCTGCATATACTGTGGCATAACATTTTCTGTCACTGTTATAGCAGCGAACGACGAAATGTATTGTGTAGCAAATGAACCTACTTCAATACCGGCAGACCAGGTATTGTTGTAGCGAGTAAATACTTTTACAGCATATGGCAATCCATCTACAAAACCAGAAACGGTTTGTGGAGAAGCACTTCCTTTGTAGATAACAAAACCATTGCCTAAAGCAGTTCCTGTTCCGAAAGGTCCTGCAGTGTATGCAGATCCATCGCCTGTCGGAACACCTGTATTGGTTACTGTTGGCACAGCTACTGTTCCTTCAGCAGCTACAACCAAAACTTCGTTGTAACATCCCACCGGATTGGTCCATGAAACCTGAATCTGGCCGCTTGTTCCGTTTCCGGATGCAACCAGCAATGTAACGTTGGAAGGTGTAGAAATACCTGCGACTACAGTTTGAGTTCCGCCTGTATTGAGAGTTCCTGATGGGGTACCAGCAGCAAATACAAAATCAGTTGCAGAAGGAGCAACTACATTGATAGTTGCGCCGATAGTGGCAGTGCAAGAATAATCAGCAGTGAGGTATAGGTAGCCTGTACCAATCGGGAAAAGCTGGGTTAAACCAGTGAATGATTGCGCACCTGCACCCAAACCTGTAGTATTGGTAGCGAGCAAAGTCGACGTTCCAACACTAAAAGTTGAATTGGTAGAATACCATAGTTTAAGATTTACCAAATCAGAAGCGGCATAAGTGCCAGCCGTAGTAATTGCAACTGAGTTTAATGTGGCCGAAGTAACAGATACTGCGGCATCAGCGCGATACAAAACATTGTTGATGCTGTTTTGGTTGGCATTGCCACCGGCAATTCCACCATCACTCATCACGATAGTAGGTGTGGCTACAGCGAAAGTTTGTGTTCCACCTAAAGCGATCGACCCACTTGGTGTGCCAACTGCAAATGTCAATGTTGGATCGGCAACCACATTGATTGTGTTACCAGCAGTTGCTCCGCCGGCTACCGAACCAGTTATCCAGAAATAACCGGTTGAGCCAGATGATATAGAGGTTGTCAAAGAAGAAAACGTAACCGTTCCTCCTGAAGCAACGCTCGATTGTGTTGAACCTATTTGACTGGCGCCTCCAAAAGTATTGGATGCAGCATTGTAGTAAAGTTTAAAGTTGGTAATGTCGCCAATACTATAAGAACCTGCAGTTTGAAATGCAAGTGCTGTAAGGTTTGCATTGGCAACGGTAACAGCCGCTTCAAAATTCGAAAGCGGTTGGTCAGTAGAACCTGTAAAAAGTGTTCCGGCTCCAATTTGTGATGGAGATGAAACTACGATAGTTGGTGTTGCAGCTGCAGAGCTTGAAATAGAAATCTCGTCAACAGCTATAGTAGGACGTGTACCAGCTGAACCTGCAGCAGAATAATAAGACCAGCGCAGATAAACTTCTGGCACATTATCACAAGCTACAGGAAGTGTTGTTGGTCCGAAAGTTTCTGTTGCATTCAATAATTTGTAAGCTGGACCAGCACCAAGAGAAGTGTATTCAATTGGGCCAGGAACATCGATCCATGTGCCAGTTGCAGGTGTTGAACCAACATAATATTGAAGACGAATACGGTATTCACGGTTTTGTGTGGAGGCGTTGTAGGTAAGATTTGCACCCGCACCATTTCCGAAACTAATTGCGTTCCAGGTTACCTGAACGCTGCTGCGGCCTGTGGTGTTAAGGCCAACAACGGCCATACCAAGGTTACCTGCAGTACCAGTATTGGTAAATGAAAAACCGGACGCATCGCGACCGTTCATGCGTGTGCCACTGGTACCATTGTATGCACCAACGTAATCCGTTGTAGGAGCAATCAAGCCAGGATCCTGTGTTCCTGTTCTCCAAAAACGCATGTTGGCTGGATAAGTTCCGGCCGTGTTAGTGGAAGCCCAACTCGTTAGTGAGTAGCTGGCAGGCCATGAATTGTAGACTGCCGGAGTAGTTTGTGCAAAGGCAGATTGCCCTACACCAAACATCAAAACAAAAAACAAGAGCCATCTGCTGGCGCTTGTCCATTTACTTGTGAAAAATTGTTTCATTGGTTAATTAAATTAAGATTTTGAACCCGGCGAAATTCTATGAGTATGCTCAGGGGGGAGTTATACCTTGTTTAATCTTCCTTTAGCATTGCATAAATGGAGTGTAATCACTTGTTGAATTCTGAGCGCAATGAGAGACCCTTTGTTTAACAACCTGATGTCATTCTAAACACATATGGTGGCCCCATGCAGATGCGACACCGCAATGCAGAATCGACGCCCAGACAGATCAGAAATAGGCTCGGAAATACTGCCGGACAATTCAAAATACCCGGAAAATAGCCTTGACTTAGCATATTGTTTATCGAAACACACGCATTTGAGGCCCTCTCTTTACAATTAAGAAACACAGATTTATTTGCAAAGGCTTAACCAAATATGCAAGAAACGATTACCCAAAGCGTTTAAATTCGCGCCCAATTCAGGGAGAGAATGTTCATTCAAATTTTAGTGCGCACAAGTGTTGTTGCGCTGCTTGTGGTGTGTGGGAGTGCATTGGGAGCACAATGCATTGTAATTAATGAAATTATGATCAATGGAGCAGGTCCCAACGACGGCTCCAATTCACCAAATACAGAAGAATGGGTAGAGTTGTACAATACCTGCAATACCCCGGTTGACATAGGGTGCATGGTACTGGTAGACGGTGATTTTTCTGTAACATTTCCTGCCGGTACCACCATTGCTGCCAACGATTATTTTGTTATTGGCAGCGAAAATTCCCTGGTTACGATCGACTTTAGCTGGGCTACCTGTGGCTGCACCGCGGGCTCTTCTGTTGGCATTTTTACCAATGGCAACGAACAACTTGCCTTACTCAATGAAAATGGCGGAGTAGAAGATGCCATCGTTTGGGGCAGTGGTCAATTTCCTGTAGCAATAGCCACATCTTCTCTCGGGGCTTGTGCTTCTATTGCAGTCAATATTCCAAATGCAGGTAGCGATTTTGAGGCTCTTCCCGGGGGTGGCGGACAAGGATGCTCACTTGCACGCACGTGTGATGGATCTTCCATTTGGGTGGAGCGATGCGGCTCCACTGTTTCTGCCAACTCCACAAATGGAAGTGCACTTTTCCCCGAATTTTCTGTGAGCAATACCGTAGTGTGCGCCGGCTCGTGTGTATCCTTTAGTGATGAAACTGCTGTACCCGGTGTTACCTGGACCTGGACTTTTGAAGGCGCCAACACCGTCAATTCTACCGATCAAAATCCCGCGCAAATCTGTTATCCATCAAGCGGGTCCTACGATGTAACTCTCCAATTGTCTAATGCCTGTGGTGTTTTTACAACTACACAACCTGATTACATCATCGTGGAAAATGGCGCGATACCCATAATTGATCCTTCAGGGTTTATAAATCTATGCGCTGGAGAAAGTGTTGAATTGTCTGTTACCGGAAATTTTAATTCCTATCAATGGCAATTAAATGGCGAGAATATCCTCGGTGAGAACACATCCATTCTTGCAGTAACTGAAAGCGGCGAATACACGGTGTTGACAGGATCTGCAAGCTGTGAGTCGGTTTCAGAAGCCGTTGTTGTAGAAATAGCAAATGCGTTGGTTGTGGATATTTTTCCTGACAATGCCATCGTTCTTTGCGAAGGCGAAACACAATTGCTCGATGCAACAGATGGATTTGATACCTTTCAATGGCTTTTGGATGGTGACATCATTCCGGGTGCTGAAAGCGATACCTATACCGCGACATCTGGCGGAGGTTATTCTATTTTGGTAACGGATGGCGATTGTGTGGGCAGTTCAGAAGAGGTTTTCATACAATATACAAGCAATCCCGTTGTCGAAATTTCTCCGGATGTATTCGAAACGATATGCGAAGGTTCAAGCGTAGAGTTTACTGCAACTTCCGGTTTCGAAACCTATCAATGGTTATTCAATGGAGACCCGATTGCGGGCGCTACGAATCCAATTTTCGAGGCTTCAGAAGCTGGAGAATATTCAGTTACAGCAGAGACAGGCTCAGGATGTGAAGCCTTTTCGGAAACAGTAATAGTTACCGTCAGCTCGATGGATATTCCTGTAATTACCGGAGAAAACGACACATTCGAATTTTGTGAAGGCGGGTCTTTTACTCTTGAAACCGCGTCGCTTTTTGTCAACTACCAATGGTTTCTCGATGGGGTTGCAATTTTCGGAGCCAACAGCTCCACATTAACTGTGGACGAACCGGGTTCGTACACGGTTGTGATGAACAATGGTCTATGCGAAGCAGAATCCATTCCTGTTGAAGTGATTGCAGTTGAAGCACCAGAGGCCGATATTTTGCCTGGCACTGACATTGTTACATGCGCAGAAAATACCACTCTCACAGCATCAGATGGTGAAATCATTCAATGGTTTCAGGATGGATTGCCCATGGCTGGTGAGAATGATCCACAATTGACCGTGACCGATGATGGCGACTATTATTACATCACGTCAAATGATCTGGGTTGCATTTCACAATCGCCTACTATCAATGTAACTTTTTCAAGTTCAATCGATGTCTCAATACAGGCTTCTTCCACAACCATTTGCCAGGGTGAATTAACAGAGTTAACCGTCGTTGTTTTGTCTGGAGATTTTCTCTGGAGCACTGGCGAGGACAACGAAACAATTGAAGTAAATACTGCTGGCACCTATGAAGTAACCGTTACAACCAATGAGGGTTGTGTGGGCACAGCAACCATCGATATTCTTGTTACTCCACTGCCACTGGTTGATGCGGGCAACGACACCATCAGCGATTGTTCTACGGGCGTAATGCTCTCAGGCAGCGGAACAGGAACTCTGGAATGGAGTCCGGCCGAGTCGGTTTCGGATGCCAATGATCCGTTTGCTCTTGCAAATCCATCCATTACAACTATCTATGTTCTTACCGCAACGTTGGGCAATTGTTCTGCAACAGACGAAGTCGTTGTAGAGGTAGATTGTGCTTCGGTTTTTATTCCAAATGTGATCACACCGAATGGTGATGGAAAGAATGACGTTTTTCGTGTAATCTCCAGAGGAGTAGAAACCTACGAATTGAAGATTTTTAATCGCTGGGGCAATTTGGTTTTTGAATCTACAAACCCCAAAGATGTTTGGGACGGTGGTGTAGATGAATACTACGTTTCGGATGGTACTTATGTGTGGACACTGATTGCTCTCGATTTTAATCAAAATCCAATTCTCGGTGAAGGCTTGTCGCATGGTACCGTGACGGTTCTGCGATAAGATCCGTGTTAAGGACACAGGCAATCACTTGTTGCGCTTTCAGTCTGGGTTTGAAATGCATTGAGAATTTGTTTCAATAACTTAATATTCTCAGTTCATTAAGGCAACGGTGCAGCATTCTTTTTGGGGGTTCGAAAAATGTCCTCTATGCTAAACCCTTTCAAGTGCTTCTCGATTCTATTTCTATTGTTCTTGTCCATATCGAAATTGTGGACTCAGATCGAGACACCCATTTTTTTGAAAAAGCTTTCTACGTATGATGCCAACGTGCCATTTGGAGAGGCTGCCGCAGAAATTTCGACTTACGAGCCTTTCTCCAAAAGACTATTTTTACTAAACAATTTCAATCAGAGGATTGATGTGTTGGATATCGCAGATCCTACCGATCCGCAGTTTGTTTTTGCCTTTGATTTTTCGCCTTATGGTGCAGGTGTAAATAGTTTGAAGGCATTCGACGGCTATGTCGCTATGGCCATTGAGGCAGAAATAAAACAGAATCCCGGCACAGTGCTCATAATGGATTCAGATGGAAATGTGATGTCTTTTGTGGAAGTGGGAATTTTGCCCGACATGATTGCTGTATCTCCTGATCACACAAAAATATTGACCGCCAATGAAGGTGAGCCAACCGATAATTATACCAACGATCCCGAAGGAAGCATTACAGTAATTGATATTTCATCGGGCGTGGGTGTGGTTACGCAAAGTGATGTAACCACAATCGGGTTCGATCAATTTGAATCCTTCCGCCAGAGTTTCGAAAGTTCGGCCTGGGAAAATTTGAACTACACCATTTCTCCTTCGCCTTATTTTTCTGGAAATAATCGTTGGGCTGCGGCACCCACACTTAACGGAATTTCTCCTGCCAATGGAAATGCACTCTGGGCGGCCTCCGATCTGGACAATGGTTTGAATAATGGACAGGAATGGCATACACTTCATTTTTTACCTGTTGATATCAGTGACCGACCACGGTGTACAATTTCCTTCTATTACAATGCTTCAGGTTATGGCATAGAAGATTCCCTTGGCTACAATATTTTGATGCCGGGAGAAACTGAGTTTCAGGAATCGAATTACGTCGCCTTGAATAATACCTCAGGTTGGACGAAAGTATCGATTCCACTGGATGGAATTCAGGGTTCTATCCAATGGATGTTGATGACAAAACACGCTGGCAGCGGCGCAAGCGTGGCCTTCGACGATATCCGGATTTCATTTCTCGACAACTCTACGCGCATTTTTGGCAATAACGATCTAAGCACTGTAAAAGCGGATATGGAACCAGAGTATATCACTGTCTCTGAGGATAGTCAAATTGCATATGTAACTTGTCAGGAAAACAATGCCCTGGCTATCCTTGATCTGAATACATTGGAGTTTATCGATGTGAAAGGTTTGGGTTTCAAAAACCACAGCCTTCCGGAAAACGGCCTAGATGCTTCTGATCAGGATGGCGAGATTAACATTCAGCCGCATCCTGTCTTCGGTATGTATCAGCCAGATGCCATTGATCATTTCACAACCAACGGAGAATCCTTTCTGATAACCGCCAACGAAGGAGATGTTCGTGGCTACAATGCTTTTAACGAAGAAGCAAGAATCAACAGTCTTATCCTCGATCCTACGGCATTCCCCGATCCATTTCTGGTACAGCCCGATATTTTGAGCGGACGACTTAAAGTTTCTTCGGCCATGGGCGATCTGGATTTTGATGGTGATTACGACGAGTTGTATTGTTTTGGATCGCGTTCATTTTCGATATGGAATGGTTCAGGGGAATTGGTGTGGGACAGCGGCGATGATTTCGAACAAAAAATCGCGGAACTCTTTCCGGATTATTTCAGCAGCAACAACGACGACAACACATCTTTTGACAGTCGAAGCGATGACAAAGGACCTGAGCCCGAAGGCATAACTATTGGTAAAATTTATAATCATACTTATGCATTCGTGGGGCTCGAGAGAATGGGCGGAATCATGGTTTACGAAATCACAGATCCATACAATCCCGTTTTTATCCAATATATCAATAGCCGAAACTTTGATGCTGATGCAAATTCCGATGAGTCAATAGAGCTCGCGCCAGAAGGCATTATTTTTATTCCAAAAAACATAAGTCCGATTGACCGCGATCTTGTAGTTCTTAGTTGCGAAGTAAGCGGAAGTATTAGCATTTACCAGGTAGATGTCAATCTGGTTGTTTCAGGAGACGTCGTTGTAGATGAATATACACTTTTAAACTCACCCGTAATCGGCACAAGCGAAGGAGTTGAAATTCACGAAGGCGGATTTTCGGGACTCTTTTACGTGCCCGGCTCTGAAAATGAATTTTATGCCATCAACGATCGTGGGCCCAATGCAGATGCAAATCAAAACATCCACGCCGGCGACGAGCCTGTCGTTGTATTTGCCACACCAGAATATGCACCCAAAATCAGCCGAATTCAAGCCATAAACAACGAAATAAACATCCTGGAATCGAATGAAATTCTACGGCCCGATGGAACTTCAACAACAGGCTTACCCCTGCCATTAGGAAATGGCAATAGTGGAGAAATTACCTGGGCTGATACTTCCGCTACATTGCTCGGAACCGATAGCTGGGGAATGGATCCGGAAGGAATTTTGATCACCAACGACGAACATTATTGGGTATGCGAAGAATATGGTTCTGCCATTCTTAAACTCGATTTATCCGGCAAGGTTGTTAAGCGATACACACCCTTTCCTTCCCAACCAGAAGATTTACCTCTGGACAGTATTATCGGTATGCGCAGGCCAAATCGTGGTTTCGAAGGAATTGCACGTACACCCAATGGAAAAATTTATGCCATTCTGCAAAGCCCGGCCAACAATCCGGATGCCCCTTCAGGACTTTTATCCCAGATGCACCGCATAGTAGAACTCGATCCTGTTACGGAAGAAATGCATTACTACGCTTATGTGCATCGCGCTGCTGTTGGTGAAATTAGAGAGCAGGATTGGAAAATCGGAGACATGGTTGCAATCAACAACGATGAACTCCTGCTCATCGAACATGCACAGCGCAATGGATGGAATTATAAAAACATTGTCAAAATAAGAGTGACCGGTGCTACACCTTTTACAACAGAAACGGTTGGTGATGTTACCCTTGAGCAACTTGGCACTTACCAGGCATTAATAGAAGAAGGCTATACTCCGGTTGAAAGAACGGTTTTTGCAGATCTCATAGAGATGAACTGGGAAGAAGATCAGGACAAGCCAGAGGGTTTGGCTATCATTGATCAAACTACAATTGCAGTTATTACAGACAATGATTTTGGCATTACCAGTACAAACGAAGATGGAGTCATTTCGGAATCAGGCAAAGAATCAAAATTATTTATCTATCATTTGCCTTCTGATTGGCAGCTCAATTTTGTGTCCCCATTCTGTGAGCTCGTTGTTAGTGAAGATACCGGAATTTGTCCCGGAGATTCGGCTATGCTGGTTGCCTCGGGCGATTTCGATACGGTCATTTGGAACGATTCTGTTTATGCGAACGACTTCTGGGTATACGGAAATGGGGTGGTAGAAGTATCGGCCTCTACATCCGAAGTTTGTATCGACCGCGAGCAAATTTCGATCGAATTGTTTGAAAATCCGCAACCCACAATTGGAGAAGATGTTGTGCTTTGCGAAGATTCTCTGATTGTACTTCAACTCGATCAGAACTACGCAACACAAATCTGGAGCACAGGCGGTGAAGCGGATAGTACCCTTGTCTCAGCTCTTGAACTCGGGCAGGGTGTGTATGAGATAAGCATCGAAGTAACCAATGATTTTGGTTGTGTTGGAAGTGACACTTTGTTTGTACAGGTAGTCTCAAATCCCGAACTACTATTGGAGGCGCAATACACAATCTGTGAAGGAGAGGATGTTGTGTTGGATTGTCAGAATGATACCGACAGTCTTCTTTGGAATACAACCGAAACAACACCAACAATTACTGTAAACGATGCGGGTAACTATGCGGTAGTGGCCACGAATATCTTCGGATGCACCGCGCTGGCTGAAACAGAGCTTATAGTAAATCCACTTCCTTTGGTAGAACTTGGACCTGATCTGGAGATTCCATTTGGTTCTTCTGCAACCCTGGATGCGGGCGATTTTCCGGAAATACTTTGGAGCACGGGCGAAGAAACTTCCTCGATTGTTGTGGATGAGTCGGGAGTATATTCGGTAGAGGTAACCGACACCAATGGTTGTTCTGCCGCGGATGAATTGGAAGTGACTGTTCTGACAGATGTGGCGCTACTTTCGGATATTGGAATTGAAATGTATCCAAATCCGGCAACATCCATACTCTATATTCAATCAAATGACGACATTGAAACGATTCAATTCGTTGATTCATCGGGAAGAATTTGCCTGGATCACACGTGTACCCGCGATGCGAGTGGAGTTGATATATCCTCTCTGGCCAATGGTTTTTATCTGGTAAATGTGCAAACGAATAAGGCGTTTTACAGGATTCGCATCATGAAAAATTGATGGGTTTTCGCGAGAATAAGCATTGACATTCTCAGTGATATTGATCGAATAGAATAACATTCCCATCGGGATCAGTCTCTCGACGAAGACCACCTGAGCAGAACGCTCACGCTGTTGCGGTAAATCCAGTTCGTTCTGTTAGCCCGTTGGTATTCATAACAAGTGGTATTCAAAAAAAAACCAACCACAAATTGTGATTGGTTTATTTCCAATTGCTGACTTTCTATTTATTCCTTTATCACCTTAAAGAACTGTGTTCCTTGCGCTGTCTTTACTTCAAGAATGTAGATGCCCGGAGTTAATTCAGCAGGTATATCCAATTCCGTTTTTACAGATTGATTTTCGAATCTGCTGATTTCTTTTCCATCGACCGCGCGCATACAAACGTCCGTTATCGCACTAGATGTGTTTTTAAGTGAAATGTGATTCGTAAAGGGATTGGGATAAACTTCCATCGGAATCGTTGATGCGTTATTTTCAACAGAAATGATAGTTACACACTCGCTCATTGCACTGCAATCGCTTTCAGAAATTATTACTGCATACGAGCCAGCACTTTGGTAAATAAACTCCGGTCCAGTTTCGCCATCTATTGGTTGGAAATTGTTGTTGCAGTCTACCCACTGCAGATCACCGCCGCCTTTGGCATTGTAGTCTACCAGCACAACGGATGTTCCTTCTACCGAAATTTCTGTATCGAATACCGGAACGTAAAGCTGCGTGACAATGGTGCTATCACAACCGAAATCTGTTTGCAGTGAGCTGGTGTACGAAATATCTGCTGTAACCAGTTGTGTTGTGCCGTCAGGAAAAGTATAGCTGGTGCCTGCGCATACTACTGTGTTTTCAAATTGCTCGTAGGTTGGATGAATTACAACTTCAATCGGAGTGCAAACCGCAGCTCCAGCAGCAACGCAGCCTCCCTGAGCATTGAGATAATACGTTGTGCCCATTGATGCAACATAAGTAATAGTAGTTTCTGCAGATTCTGCAACAGAAATTCCGTCACAATCGCCTGCAAATACACGCCAGCTTGTGGCATCGTTCAATGAACCATTGATGTTGATTGAAACTGTTTCGCCATCACATACATCGAAAGCGGTTGGAAAAAACGATCCGAGTTCCGGAAGCTGACAATCGCCGGAGAGTTTTAGCACATACATGTTGAAGTCTTGAGAAGTCAGAATTTGATTAGCAGTGCCTGGATTAAAATCCACTGAACTGCTGTAAGTGCCAGTGGAAAGGATATTATCGTCGTTGTCAATGGTGAGCGAATATCCTGCCTGCGAAAATGCTGCTCCAATCCTAACCGCCCATTGATAATCTCCATTCGCATTGAGTTTGAGATAATAGATATCATTGTTTCCTGCCGAAGTCAGATTGGCTTCACCTGCACCTGGATCAAAATCTACGGTATTGAAGAAGTCGCCCACAGCCACCACATTGCCCTGACTATCACAAGCAATGTCATAGCAGTTTTCAAACTCCGAACCTCCAACAGTTCTTACCCACTGCAGACTTCCAGCCGCATTGAATTTTTGAATGAATAAATCATCACTGCCATTGCTTGTAACATTTTGAGTTGCGGCGCCGGGATCTAGATCCACGGTTCCTGAAAAATAGCCAAACGTGAAAATGGTGTTGTTGTTATCAGTAGCAACAGACCACGTTTCATCATAGCCAGTTCCACCCGTTGTGATATGCCACGCATAGTTTCCGTTGCCATCCAGTTTCAACAAAAAACAATCGTTGAGTCCCGCCGAGGTAGAATTTTGTGCGCCTCCGTTTGGATCAAAATTCACCGTTTCGCGAAATCTTCCCACTACTACTATCTGATCAGTATTGTCCACGATTACATCTTCTGCATAATCAAATGAGGTGCTACCAACTTGTTTTACCCAGCCAAAAGAACCGCCAGACGTGATTTTCAGAATATAAATATCGTTTTCCCCTGCTGATGTCAACGAAGTATTTGCACCATCTACATCAAAATTGGTTGTTCCGGAAAAGCCTCCTGCGAGGTAGATATCATTTGTAGAATTGATTGCCAATCCACCGTTGTAATCTCCTGCAGATCCACTTACATGGTGTGTCCAAAGTGTTGAACCATCGCCGCCAAGTTTCAAAATGAGAATATCATCTCCTACAGATGATAGTGTTGTTGTGCCCGCGTTGGGATCTGCATCAATCGTTCCATTGAAACTGCCTACCAAAATGACATTGTCTTCAGTATCACAGATTACTTCTGAAAATTCGTCGAAGCCAGTACCTCCAAGAGTTTTCACCCAGATGAAATTTCCGAGTGCATCAAATTTGATCACACACATATCAAAATCTCCGGCAGATACGATGGTTGAAGTTCCTCCAGTACCTGGATCGGCATCAATAGTGCCCTGGAAACGACCACAGAGATACACATCGCCATTTGAATCAGTCGCCACATTGAGCCCAACATCGGTGGCACTTCCGCCAATTCCTTTGGCCCATTGAAATTCTGGTTGTGCTAAGAGGTTGAAGGTTAGGATAGACAGAGTAAAAAGGGTAAACAGTGATTTCATGAAGAATTTTTCTTCAAAACTGCTTCTGCTTTTATGCGTAATCAATCACTAATACTAGTGAGTATCATTTGAAGAATGCGGTGCTCTGAATTTCACTACCTCTTTAGGCGTTTGTGATTTAGGCCTGATCTGTATTTCAAAATTCTTCTGCTCCAGAGCCCAGATTGAAGAGTTTTCACAAAGGTGAATTGCGTTGTATTGAACCGAGATTATGCAGTCGGTTTCGTTTATGAGATTCAAAAGCCTAAGAAATCCAAGCGTTCGCGCAAGTTTCGAGCGCGCAGGCGTAATCACCCATACGATGAGCACTCGAAACGAGCAAATGCTTGGATTTGCAGGGATTTTGGATCGGAATAGAAATTCGACTGCATAATCTCGGTTGAATGTTTAGCTTGAGGTATTTGCAAAGGAAGGAATAGACGCAGCACCATTTGCAAAAACGAGATCAGGTAAGCAGAGGAAAAGCATCCAGATTAAAGAAGAATGCTCACGGAGACATTATGATGAAATCTGGATCCATCTACCGATGCTGATCAAAAAGTATGAGATTCCCATCGGGATCTGTCACCATAAAACTCGCCGGCCCGGTTGTTGTTTCATCGGCCTCGTTGGCTATTGGTATGCCTTTGCTTTTGAGGTCATTTTGGATTTCTCTTACATCATTAAATGGATCAACCATCGCGGCTTCCTGGTCCCAACCCGGATTAAACGTGAGGAGATTGCCAGAGAACATGCCCTGAAACAACCCGATAAGTGTGTCTCCATTTTTCATGATGAGGTAACTCCGTTCAATTTTTCCCGCAAAGACAGTAAAGCCCAGATCTTCGTAAAATTTTTTCGAAATGTGAATGTCTTTAACGCTCAAGCTCACTGAGAATGCTCCTAATTTCATGGCGCTAATATAAACATTTGATCCCCTAACAATCAAGGTTTACCTGCCCTTGCCGATACGCAGGTCTAGCAGGGTCACACGTGTTACTACCGCATTTTTTTCATCTTCACCGCGCCACCGGCATATTGAAACAAGGAAATCAAAATCGGTACTAAAAGAATTTGAACCTGTTCGCGACGCACAGAATAATTTTCTTCCGAATTCAGACTGTCTATAAAATTCAAAGGGCTGTCAACCATAACAAATAATTTACAGTTGAACCAGCACCCAGCGTTGTGATCGCTTTTGTAATTGGTAGTGTCTGGAGAGATATAAAAGCATCTCAACCAGAGAAGTGTCCCAATCACTGCAACGCCAAAATAGCGATACCATGGTGTGCGCACTTTTGTAAGTAGGTATCCGCTCAGGAAATACAATCCCAGAATGAATAAAAACAAAATCGCATTGCCCAGATCGCCTATATGGAAGCTGATGCTCCAGATCACCATTGTGAAAATGGTGATAACGACGTGGGAGACAATTGATTTCAGAAACATTTTCAATCAGCGTCTGTCACAGCCAAATTTCTGTGATTAAATAAAAGAATTGATATACTGAACCACCAAATCCACATCTGCCGTCACCCGACTTTCGGTTTTCATTTTGTCCCGATCTCGATACATTCTTTTGTTCGGTATCATAGCTGGGCCAAAAATTAAATTCCTCATTTATCAGTAGATTAAAATCAATTCGCTTCAAGTCAAAGTTCTACTTCTTGCATTTTACCGTCTTTATTTATTTGATAGAGAAAAGGTGGCCTTTTACTGGCTAATACCCGTTTTATTTCAGGCCAACCCAAAATAAACGACTGAACAATTTCCCAATAACGGCTTCCGTGTTTTGGGGGTCTATACATCACGTACCCTACTTTCAATTGTTTAATCAGTTCCTTGTTGCTTTTGATTCTTTTAAAATCATCATCTTGTGAAATAATTATGGCATGTGTTTTCCCGGCAATGCGAATAATATCTGGATCTGTTGCACCTTTTCCCACCAATTTGTCGGCGTGATCAATTTTCTTAATTGCACTCTTTGTATCGCCTTTCTCTAAAATTTCTAAACCATCAGAAAGTCTAAATGACAAATTGGCGTCGAAAATGAAGTGCATTAGGCGGCATTTTTGTGAAACCTAATTGCATCCATTGCCTTTTCCTCTGATATGTCATAAAGTGCGCATATATTATCTATTGGCTCACCCGCCTTATGTAAATTGAAAATGGCTTGCGTTTTAATGTTAGTTCCTGCTACGATGGGTTGCCCAAACTGATGCCCCGGATCTACAACAACGTTTTTCGAGTTGTTTAAAGGATAAAATCGTCGAGCCAAATTGTTATCATCAAATTCAACTTTGTCTAAAAAGTCCTGAACAAATTTTAATGAAAACTGGAGTTTACTGTCGTGTTTAATTAATGACTCTATATAACTGAAATAAACGAAATTCTTCTTTTTCCTCTTGTCAATATAAAAATCCTGCGCCATTGCGAATGGATATGGAGTTTTCAATAGTTTTGACAGGCGGTCATGTAAAATTCTAATTTCTTGAGCACTAATCTTCTTTTCCCTTAACTTATAAAACGTGTAAAACTCAATAAGACTGTAAAAATTGATCGCTTTACTTCCATCTTCACCAAAAGTGTAGTTGTATTCCTTTTGAAGTGAGCCGCTCCAATACCCGACAATCCATCTCCTCACATGATCATAATTCAAGTGAAGAATTTTAGCAACATCTTTAACTAGATAAATACCTTGTCCTAGCTGAGGTGAGATTATTTGTCTATCGGTTGCCATGTTCATTTCACCCTTGGTTGAAATTAGGAAATTCTATTCGTGTAAAAGCATTAGAGCATCAAAAAGATCGTAATCAATCTCAACAAGTTGAGGTCAAGTTATTCAATTTGCTCTTTTGGTCTCCAAATATAGGGCGTCAGAATCAAATATTTCAAGTCAACTTTATCACAAATTCCTCATCTTACCTCGAAATAGTCAATTAATTCCCTATAGCCAACCCCCCCATTCCCCCTAATTCCGCCCTATTATTGCGACCCGAAAACCTGATAGATCGCGTGGGAAATTATGAGTGAAAACAATACAGATAGCGAAAACTGGGACCTGGTCATTGAACCCAGGTACTCGCTTTTTGATCTCCGACTCAAAGAAGTTTGGAGGTACCGCGATCTGCTTAAGATATTGGTTTTCCGCAATTTTGTTGCCCAATACAAACAGACAATCCTGGGACCGGTCTGGTTTTTTATCCAGCCCATGCTTACAACGCTCACCTTCATGGTGATTTTTGGTCGCATTGCTGCAATCCCAACCGGAGGCGTTCCGCAGCCCTTGTTTTACCTCAGTGGTATTATTATCTGGACCTATTTCGCTGACTGTCTGGTAAAAACCAGCACCGTGTTTCGCGACAATGCCAATATTTTCGGAAAGGTCTATTTTCCGCGCCTCATCATGCCTCTCAGCATTGTGATCAGCAACCTGATGAAGTTTTTTGTGCAGGTTATTCTTTTCCTGATCATGTTGTTTTATTACATCTTCTTCGTCGATGGATTTGAACTCAATATCAGTTGGTATATCCTGCTGGTGCCGGTTTTCCTGCTGTTGATGGCCATCATGGGATTGAGCATGGGCATGATCATTTCATCTCTTACTACCAAATACCGGGACCTTGCATTTCTTGTTGCCTTTGGTGTGCAGTTGTTTATGTATGCCACTCCGGTGGTGTATCCGCTCAACTCAGAGCGGGTGCAGAGTTTTGCCGGCAATTTTTTGCAATGGAATCCCATGGCGCCCATCCTCGAAGGTGTGCGTAAGGGTTTGTTCAATACAGGCATGTTTGAGTGGTGGTATTTTGGCTATGCGTGCACCATCAGTGCGGTGTTGTTGTTGATTGCCATTGTTGTTTTTAATCGGGTAGAACGCTCATTTATTGATACGGTATAAAGAAGACACAGATGTCGAAAGTCATACAGGTAGAACATCTTTCTAAAATTTACAAGCTCGGTGCCATTAGCACAGGCAATTTGCAGCACGATTTGCAGCGATGGGTTGCCCGTGCGCGCGGAAAGGAAGATCCCTTTATGAAAATCGGCAAACAAAATAACCGCGAAGCTGGTGGCACATCCGATGTCGTATTCAGTTTGCGCGATGTGAGTTTTGATGTAGAACAGGGACAGTCTATCGGCATTATTGGACGCAATGGTGCTGGAAAAAGCACCTTGCTAAAAGTGCTGAGCCGCATTACCAGCCCAACAAGCGGCGTTGTAAAAATCAAAGGCCGCGTAGCCAGTTTGCTCGAAGTGGGAACGGGTTTTCACCCCGAACTTTCAGGCCGTGACAATATCTACCTCAATGGTTCTATTCTCGGAATGCGCAAAAAAGAGATCGACCGCAAATTGCCGGAGATCATCGATTTTTCGGGAGTTGAGCGCTACATCGATACACCTGTAAAGCGCTATTCATCGGGGATGTATGTGCGTCTGGCGTTTGCTGTTGCTGCCCACCTCGAGCCTGAAATCCTCATCGTAGACGAAGTTTTAGCTGTAGGTGATGCTGAATTTCAAAAGAAATGCCTGGGTAAAATGAATCAGGTGAGTACTTCAGAAGGACGCACCATTTTGTTTGTGAGTCACAATCTGACTGCTGTGGAAACACTTTGCACAAAAGCGATTTATCTGGATATGGGCTCCATTGTTACGCAAGGAAATACATCTGATGTGGTGAAAGAATATGTGGCTCGGGGCATTCTTGCAAAGCGGAAAATTTCTTCGGAGTCGATGGAAAATCCGATTGGCAACGAACACATTACCATTCTGGAAGCCTCGGTTGACAATGCATCCACATCAAATCCAGATGATGTCATCGATGTGTCGTCCGAAATTCATTTGCGCATGCGCATCATCAACCACACCAAAGAAGACATGATCTCCGGTGGTTTTGATTTGAAGACTGCCAAAGGAGATGTTCTTTTCGGATCAGGAGATAAGTTTCATTGTGTACCCGGGCAACCAACAGAAATTCGCTGCGTTATTCCAGGCAATTTTCTCAACAACGATTTGTACCAACTCAATTTGTATTTCCATACCATGGCCATGAGCAAATTGTATTTTGGAACCGATGTGCTCACGTTCGAAATCAAAGACGAAGCGCGCGATGATGGCTATTTGGGCAAAATCAATGGATTGATTCGTCCGCGTCTCAATTGGACAGCGAAGTGAGTAATGTCATAGGCCGTTATATTCGGCCGGTCTATGTTTCGATCCTAAACCAAAACCAATCATGCGATGAAAAGATTCTACAAGCTCATCGAGCGACTCTACGATAAAAAAATTGATGCTTCAGGATTGGCGGTGTTTCGCATTGCTTATGCCATCGTCCTTCTTTGTGAAGTATGCCAGATATATTATTTCAGGCATTTGATCTATGACAAAATTCCTTACGTTCAACCTGCGGACTTCGATGTTTCCTATGGCTTGATTGTTTGGATGATTGCGCTCGTTATGCTTGCACTTGGCTGGTATACTCGCATGGCGACTATTGTCAATTATATCCTTGGGCTGGTTTTTGTCGCAACACTCCAAACGTATGAATACCACATGTTTTATGCGTATATGGGGATTAATTTTCTTTTGATCTGGATGAATAGTTCACAAGTGGCTTCGATTGACAGACTCAGAGAAATATGGAAATATTCAACGGCGAAAAACACATACAAGCCTACACGCAAAGTTTCCGTATTGAATTATTACATCGTCATTTTTATTGCGGTTGCAATCGTTTATTCAGATTCTATTCTTTACAAATTTACTTCACACAACTGGATGACGGGCATGGGGATGTGGTTACCCGCCTCTCTGCCGCATATGACCCATATTGATGCAACGCCATTCCTTAATCTAAAATGGTTGGCACTTGGACTAGGCTATTTGACTGTCGTATTTGAGTTCATTTTCATATTTACTTTTTTCAGAAAGAGATGGCGTATTCCACTTTTAATCATCGGCGTCGGACTGCACATTGGCATTCTTGTTGAATTCCCTATCCCCTGGTTTGGGCTTGGAGTCACTGGCATCTATATGCTCATGGTTCCAGTGTCATTCTGGAAGAAGTTGCACGATAAATTTCGTTTCAAAAATGCCAGAATGACATTCTTCTATGACGGGGAATGCCCTCTTTGTTCACGAGCGGTTATATTTCTTGGACACTTTGATTTTTTCAATGTTCTCGCTTTTAAAACAGTGCAATCAGGTGCAAGCGCAGAAGTGGCCTTAAATAAAATTTCGGAAGAAGAGCTGCTTCGAAATATCCATGGAGTCTCTATATCAAAAAAGGTAGTAAAAGGGATTGATGTGTATCGCTTTGCCTTTTTGCGCATGCCGTTGTTGTTTCCGTTTGGCTTGTTACTTCTCGTACCGGGAATTTATCACCTCGGAAAGGCCATCTACAAATATGTTGCATTAAACAGGCATGTGGAGCGCTGTACAGATGACAACTGCGGGTATTCCCCTCCCCTGTTTCCCAGGAATGATGATGATATAAAACTGACACATTCGATTTCGCTAAAATCAGTTCGTGTTGGTGCTATTTTCTTTGGACTATCTGTCTTCATGATTTTACAGTTAAACACCTCCTATAACTCGGAATTGACTCAAATCGCAAAACGCAAAATTGGTTTTAACAAATCTCACATCGAACATAAAATTCAAGAATTGACGGAGCCAATCCGCGAGAAGAGCTTAGTTCTTTTTGGCATTGCGAATCATCCTGTTTTTATGGATGGTCATTTTCGAGGCTACAATCATCTTTTTACGGTTGTGGCCGAGTTGTCCGATGGTTCACGTCTGTGGCTTCCTATTCTGGATGAGGAAGGGCATGTAGGAAATTACCTCTATTCTTTTGCATTTGTGAAATGGACATTTCGAGTGGATGGCGGAAGGGTCAAAATGGAAAATTTGGAGAATGGTATCAGGGATTTCAGCACTTTTTGGGCAGTAAAGCACAATATTCCTCTCGATCAGGTGAAATTTCACGTGCTCATGAAAGAAATCGAAATTCCTTATAAATGGGAAGAAAATTTCCTCAGAAAACAAGAAGCGAATCCCTGGAATGAAATAGGTGTGGGTTTCTGGCAAGGGAAGAATTTCATAATTGATTTGCCCGAGATCGAAGTTCAAAAATGAGAATATACTTCAACGGACTCAATGAATTAAGGAGTATTGCAGCATTTGCAGTGGTGTTTCATCATATTGAACTTTTTAAATCTAGAGAAAAATTTGGCAGTTTGTTCGAGACAGGTGCCCGCACTTTTATTCAGGGATTAGGCAAGAATGGTGTTTATCTATTTTTTGTCTTAAGCGGATTTCTCATTACGTATTTGCTCCTTGCAGAACTCAAAAAGAAGGATACAGTTGCGGTAGGGAAATTCTATGTACGGAGGATCTTGAGAATCTGGCCCTTGTATTATTTACTTGTTGCAATATGTTTCTTTCTTCTTCCAATTTTACTTGAGCATTTTCCAGGATTCTTTGGAGGCAATTATTATGCGCTTAAAATCGCAGAACTAAAACAGAATTTTGGATCAACCCTTCTGCTCTTTTTACTTTTTCTGCCCAATCTTGCCTTGATATTGTTTAGCCCTGTAGCCGGCGCAGCCCAGGCCTGGTCAGTGGGCGTTGAAGAACAGTTTTATCTTATTTGGCCTCTCTTACTCAAAACGTTCAGAAAACATATTATCTGGATATTGTTTGCGATACTGGTTGGTAAGCCATTGTCTATTGTAACTATGGAATATTATGGACTGAATGTACGAGAAGGGTTCAACGTCTTTTATGAGTTTCTCGTGAGTTTTAAAATTGAACTCATGGCACTAGGAGGAATTGGGGCCTGGTTTATGATGAAAGGCGCTTTGAACTCAGTTTTGCCCGGAATTAACAGAATGCACGCCGCTATTTTATTGGTAATTCTAACTGTTGGACTTTATTTCAATTTCCATTATCTCATAATGGGTCTCCTTTTTTTGGTGCTTATTATTTTCAACATCAACGATACTTCAAGACTAATTGCAAACCGACGCTTAAGTTTTTTGGGTGAAATTTCGTATGGGATCTACATGTATCATCCCTTGATGATGTACCTGGGATTTTGTGCTTCAAGGTATATTTTAGGAAACCAGGCCTCTGTTTTGTTCTCTTTAGTTTTCTACATTTTTACAGTGTCTGCAACAATTGCGGTAAGCCATTTATCGTTTAGATTTTTTGAATCCCGGTTTCTTCGATTTAAGGATCGATTTGCGGTGGTCCAAAGTGGAAAAGAATAATCCTTTTATCTCAGCCTGAAATCATTTATTCTTGCATCCACTGGCGCCATCAATTGGGCGATTCTCTTATATTGTACAGATTTGACCAAGACAGTTTCCATCCTCCAATCCAATTACATCCCATGGAAGGGATATTTCGATATCATCGCGAAATCGGATGTATTTGTCATTTATGATGAAGTACAGTTTACCAAAAATGATTGGCGCAATCGAAACCTGATAAAAACGCCGACCGGTAAACAATGGATTACCATCCCTGTGAATCAAAAATCTCTTGATCAAAAAATCTACGAAACGGAGATAAGTCAATTTACGTGGTCAAAAAAACATTTGGGGATGTTGCAGGCGAACTACGCCAAAGCTCCTCATTTCAAATCCATGCGCGATAGAATTTTTGATCTCTACAACACTTCTGAAACGAATCTCTCCCGGATTAATTTGTCATTTATTCAGGGAATTTGCGATATCCTGGAAATAAAAACGCAAATAATTGATTCGAGATCGCTTGATTTACAAGGAGATCGCGTGGAAAGGCTCCTTCACGCTTGTCAGAAGCTTGGAGCCGAAACATATTTAAGTGGCCCCGCTGCGCGCAATTATCTGAATGAAGCCATATTTGCGGATTCTGGCATAAGGGTTGAATGGATGGACTATTCGGGTTACAATGAATATGATCAGCTTTACCCACCTTTCGAACACAGTGTTTCGGTGTTGGATCTTCTGTTTAATACAGGTGATGAGGCCAGAAAATATTTGAAATATTGATGCGATGAATTTAGAGGAGATAAAAAAATACTTTCAGGATAAAGTGTTGGAACATGGCCCAACGGCTGAAGGAATGGACTGGAAAGATGCTGCCACACAGTATTTGCGATTTGAAATGATCGCGAAATACATCGACTTTTCTGCTTGTCCTTCAATTCTGGATGTTGGCTGCGGTGGCGGCGAGTTTCTTGCATTTTGTGAAAAGAAAGGCCACCAGTGCGAATATTCCGGAATTGATGTAGTGCCTGAAATGGTAAGTTTTACAAATCAACGTTTTGGGAGTGATGTCGCATTTCAAAGTGATTTGGAATCTGTTCCAGATAGCCGCAAGTATGACTACGTGATTGCTTCTGGCACTTACAATGCAAAACTTACACACGATGAATCCTCATGGAGAACATTTTTTTATGACAACATTTCCAGGATGTATACCTTGGCAAACAAAGGTGCGATTTTTAATTGTATGACCGAACACGTGGAATGGAGGTATGATCGACTTTACTATCCTACACTTTCGGATCTGTCTGCCTTCATCACAAAATCACTGACCAGAGATTTCATATTCGATCATTCGTATCCGTTGTTTGAAATGACGGTCTTTATTCCAAAAAACAATGGATAATCTTGTTATTGTTGGCACAGGTGATTATGCCGAAATGGCATCGTTTTTTTTGAAAGATCACTATGCCATTGTTGGTTATACAGAAGAGCGCGCTTATCGCAAATTACCCTCGTTTAATGAGTTGCCCATTTTTGATTTTGAAGATCTTGCAGCAAAGTACAATCCTTCCAACCTCAAAGTTTTTGTTGCTGTAGGACCAAATCGGGTAAATACAGTAAGGGAAAGATTGTATAAAGAGGTGAAAAACCTGGGATTTGAATGTGTGAATTATATACATCCCAAGGCGTTTGTCGCAAGTCCGAATCAAGTTGGTGAGAACTCTATGATTTTTCCGAATGCCGTTGTTGAACCAGGATCGCACGTCGGAAATAACTGCGTTATGTGGAGCGGCGCCATTCTTGCTCATCACTCCGTTTTGGGTGATCACTGTTTTATGGCGCCCGGATCAAAAATATCAGGCAGAACTGCTGTGAAGAATAATTGTTTCATCGGCATCAATGCAACTATTCGCGATAATGTTATTATTGAAGAAAGTTGTATAATCGGAGCAGGAGCAATTATCAAAAAGAATACCATCAAAAATGGAGTGTATTCTGCAGAACCAACCTTGTTGTATAACTCAAACGCGATGGATACTAAAGTTTAATGTGCTGATGATCCCCTTCAACAAACCCTACCTCTCAGGAAAAGAAACTGCCTACATCGAAGAAGCCGTGCGCTCCGGTAAAATATCCGGCGATGGTATGTTCACTAAAAAATGCCATTCGTTTTTTGAATCACAATTCGGGTTCAAAAAAGCGTTGCTCACAACATCCTGCACCGATGCGCTCGAAATGGCTGCCATTCTCACCAATATCCAACCCGGTGATGAAGTGATAATGCCGTCGTATACATTTGTGAGCACTGCCAATGCCTTCGTTCTTCGAGGTGCGAATATTATCTTCGCCGATAGCCGTTCGGATCATCCGGGCATTGACGAAGATGCTGTAGAAGCGCTAATTACTCCAAAAACAAAAGCCATTGTGGTTGTGCATTATGCCGGTGTGGCTTGCGATATGGATAAGGTCATGGCTATTGCTTCAAAGCACAATCTCTTTGTGATTGAAGATGCCGCGCAGGCCATCGACAGTTATTTCAAAGGAAAACCTCTTGGAGGAATTGGACATCTGGGCGCGTTTTCTTTTCATGAAACGAAAAACATTCAGAGCGGTGAAGGCGGCATGTTGGCCATCAGCGATGATCAATTTGTAAAACGTGCCGAAATCATCCGTGAAAAAGGAACCAATCGTTCGTCTTTTTTTCGTGGTGAAGTAGACAAATACGGATGGGTAGATGTGGGTTCTTCGTTCTTGCCTTCTGATATCATCGCGGCATTTTTATACGCGCAACTCGAAAATCTGCAGAGTATTCAAAAGCGCCGACTAGAAATTTGGAATCTATACCACAACTTGCTGTCGGATCTGGCAGCATCAGGTAAAATAATTCTGCCTGTTATACCAGAATTCGCAACCAACAATGCGCACATGTTTTATGTCTTGTGTTCTTCTTTTGAAGAAAGATCAGCGCTTATTGAACACATGAAGAAAGAAATGATATATCCTGTATTTCATTATCTATCACTTCACAAATCGCCTTTTTATGCATCAAAATACGTTGGTCCCGAATTGCCCAATACAGATCGGTATACAGATTGTCTGCTGCGATTACCGCTTTATTTCGAATTAAAAGATGATGAGGTGAAACGCATCACTGATTCGATGCATGCGTTCTATTCCACAGATTAAGTGCACTTAAGCCTTTTGCGCAGCTCGTTCAAGAACGGTTTGCAAACTGTCGATGTGTCTTTTTAACGTGAAGTGTTCCTTACAACGTGCTTTGGCGGCTTGCCCCATGGCAATGGTTTTGCTTCGATCGGCAAGAATTTTACCCATTGCTTGAGCCATTCCCTCGATGTCGTTTTCGTTTACGAGATATCCTGTCTCATTATGCAACACTACATCTGGAATGCCCGCATGGTAAGTTGATACAACAGGTATTCCAGCGGCCTGAGCTTCCAGAATACTCAATGGCGTTCCTTCCATATCGCCGCTTTCTGCAATACGCGAATGTTGTACAAAACACAAAGCGGATGCCAGATGACGGTGAACTTCTTCATGACCGAGCGGACCTGTAAATTCTACACGGCCCATCATTCCCAACGACTTCACGATGTCTTCGCAGAATAATTTGTATGGGCCGTCGCCAATCAAAACCAACTTCGAATCAGGATAACTATCCATGATTTTTTGAAAGGAAAGAATGGCGAGGTGATGCGATTTTTTTTCGACAAATCGGCCTACACTTAGAAAAATATTTTTCCCAAACGTGGGTTGAATTTCAAAGAAAACATCCTTCGGTCCGTAGCAGTTGTAAACGACCTTTTCTCTCGGAGCACCCAGTGAGATAAGCTTCCCGGTCATTTGTTTCGATACTGCTATTACCGCATGAGCGTATTGAAACATCTCCTCGTAAGCCGTTTTATATTGTTTGAGGATATCGTATTTGGAGGCATCGTAGCCGTGAAAGTGCGTCACAAGCGGAATCCCAAGTTCTTTCAAAACAGGCACAATTGAAGCTCCGGTAACTCCATATTCCGCAAGCACTACATCGGGTTTGTTGGCCACCAGCGATTGATGAAATGCGCGCTGGGCGTAGGTGAAATGGTCTTTGATGCGCATCCCCGGAATGCGGTTCTGAATGCGTTGCGTTAATGCGAAGTGTAGTCTCAATTTTTGATCACCCAGATGCGAAGGAATAAAACCACCATGGTAAATCAATTTTTCTCCCTTCAGTAAATCAATGTGATTCTGAATGAAAGTTTCAGTCAGGATATTTTTCTTTGGCAGAACAAATGCAATCTTCATTTCAACTTGGAGTGATTATGGTTTGCGGGCTGTGCCGTACAAACCGGTTATCATTTGTCCTTCTTTGAATTTGATGGGAAATTTCTGATCGGTTTTAATCAGGTATTTCATCACCGGTTTTACAAAAGCGGAGAGCAATTTGCGTTTGCCCGTTCCCATCGGACTTCTTCTTACCCAAAGGCCAAGCATCTGTGCCATGGAAGCGTGCCAGCCGCCGAAAGCCAGTATTTCAACATCCACAAATCCACTGTTTTCGAGATGGCGTTTCAATGAAAACGGTGTATAGCGGTATTCGTCGTGCGGAACCTCATGCAGATTCCACAGAAATGGTACCGTGAAAAAAAACACCCCGTCTTTCCTTAAAACACGAAGGGTTTCTCGCATTGTGATTTCCGGGTCCGGACAATGTTCCAGTACTTCGGTTCCAAATGCACAATCAAAACTACTGTCTTCAATGGGCATGGTAATTCCATCCCAGGTAAGATCGGGTTTTGTTTTTTTGTCGTACACAATAGCCGATGCAATATCCAGACCCACGTATTCATTTACCCGCGAATCGCGCAATACCATTTCGCGGTAGGGCATCTTGCCACAACCTATATCCAACAGACGACCGGTCAATGATGGCAAGGTTTTTACAAGAGCCGACTTGATGCTGGTGCGGACAATATACCGATCGAGGTTGTTTACCTCAAAGGGGATTTCAATGAAGTTGTCTGCTTTGATTTTGCTCATCCGGTAATGGTAAATAGCGATTCTATATTCCTGAAGTTTTTGGCCATGTCGCGGTTGGTGCAAACATCATTGTATTGGTTTTCAGAAAGTCGTTCGGCAGCCAATTGATCGCTGAGAATTTTTTCGGATGCCTCCACAAACTTCATCAGATTTTTATAGTGCGGATAAATACGATCCAGTTCATTGATATGAGGATTGTCGCCCATGAAAAAATCCCAAAACAATTGCGGGGTACCAGTAAGTGCCACATCGATGGCCGAATATCCTGCGGGCTTGTTGCCATAACCCTGGAACCAGATCAAATCAAGCTTATCGTTGTTGATAGTGGTCTTGATGTCTTCCTGATGTCCGCGAAAAAAAACATTGCCTTCAATGCTGAGATTGCGTGGATACCGATCATACTCTACTTCCTGAGGAGTTCCGGTTCCATAAACATGCAATTCGACATCGGGTATTTTGTCGAGCAACAAATGCAAGGCATAGAAGAAAGGATCAAGTGGCTTAGCACGCGACAACCGGGTAAAAATGCCAATCCTTTTTTTGTTGGAAGGACTAAAATTCCACTTTTTAAATTCTGCAGTGATGCCAACACTCAGCAAAAGTGTATGGTGCACGAAATTTGAAAAGCCTTCGTATTCATATTGAATCTCTTCCTGTGTATCAAACCCAGAAACAAAAACATAGTTGCGATTGCGATCGAAGGCACGGTATTTATCTCCCTGAAAACGCGCATTCATAATGAATATGTTTTCTGCAGGCCAATGAGTGTGTTCCACTTCCGACTCAATGGAGCGATAGGTATATTCTCCCATGAAAAACACCTTGTCGTAGTTGGCTAAAAAGTGATTGAGTCGAGATCCTTCAAAAGGCTCTTCATTGCCCAAAAGTTTACCTTTTAAACGGGAGGTCAATGAAGGCTTAACAGCATTTTTTTGTCCCCTTAAATCGTGTAGAAAGGTTATTGAAGTGCCCAATTGTTGGTGCAATTCATAGAAATGATCTGGAAAGTGCTGGCTCTGATTTAATCGTGTAACACTCAGAATGTCAACAGCAATACCACGTTCTTTGAGCACCCGATCCAATTCATACGTCTGCCTCTGTGCTCCACCGTGGTAGAAATCGGAAACAATGAGTAAAAATCTGGGCGTCATAAGGGGCATGCAAGGTTGAGCGCGCGAAGATAAGAGTTTTAGCCCAAGAGCGCGGGTAGTCGCAAATGAAATACCATGGCAGAAAGCCATCTCTGCCTATTTTGGCAGCCCATGCGGGAAGGGATAATTTTGCCTTCCGCCGCGGCATATGAATACACGAGTTTCTATCATCATTCCAGCTTACAACGTAGAAAACTACCTGGAAGAATGTGTGCAATCATGTCTGCAACAAACGGCAGTGGCTCTTCTGGAAATCATTGTGGTCGACAACAACTCCATTGACAAAACACATGCAATCGCGCTGCAACTTCAAGCTGCGAATGCAGATAAGATCACCGTTTTGCAGGCGTTTAAGAAAGGTGCCGGCGCAGCAAGGAACTGTGGTTTGCAAGTAGCGAAGGGCGAGTGGATTCAGTTTCTGGATGCAGATGATCTTCTGAAACCTGAGAAAATTGCTGGTCAGATGGCTTTGATTGATACCTCGCATGAAAATCCCGCGTTTGTTGCTGCAGCGTATGAAAGGCTGAAGACGAATGGGAAAGTGATTCCAAAAAAGATGGTCACAAGATCTCCTTTCATGAACTTGCTTTGGGGATATGGCGCCTGTGGCATCACCTCATCCAATTTGTGGAACCGCGATCTCCTTTTGCGCACTGGAGGTTTTGATGAAACAAAATCATCCAGTCAGGAGGCGAGATTGATGTTTGATTTGCTAAAGTTGAAACCACGGGTTCTTTGGGACACTGAATCCAATACCGTCGTTCGCGAACGCGCAGAAGGTGGGCAGATTTCCACCGGAAAGCAGTTGGAGCTTACCCGCAATTTTTTTGACCTGCGGAAAGAAATAGTTGTTTACCTGAACACCAATCATCCGGACATTCTTAAGGCAGATAGTGAGCTGAACGGCAGGATATACAGGTCATTTGCCACCTGGTTGTTGTCAGAAGAAACAACAGCGTATCATCTTGAAACATTGGCTTTTCTGATCGAAAACCTTTATCGCCCTGGATACCAATGGAAATTTTTATCTCCAACGAATCAACTTCAGATGGAGAAAAGAATGCGTAAATTGCGTAACAGTCGCATCAACCAAAAATTTCATCTGATCAAATAGAACGCGCTCATGAATCCGCTTGTTTCGGTAATAATTCCTACACACAATCGCAGCCAGGAGCTGGAGAGGGCCATGCGTTCGGTCTTGTTACAAACCGAACAATCATTCGAAATTCTGGTTGCCGATGATGCTTCTACCGAAGATTTGGGCGCTGTGATAGCCCGGTTGAACGACACCCGCATTCGACATATTCGCAACGACGAAAAAACCAATGCCAATGTGATGCGCAATCACGGTATTCGCGAAGCAAAAGGACAATACATCGCTTTTCTTGATAGCGACGATGAGTGGACTGCAGATCATTTGCAACTCAAACACGCATGGTTGGAAAAACACACGTGCGATGGCGTGTATGGAAGTTCGATTGTGGACGACGGTGAAACACAGAATCCCATCATCAGCAGATCCATACCAAAAGGACAACACCCTGCCGAATTCCTGCTTTCCGGAGGATCAGCGCCCATTCCGTCGTGGATGGTAAAAACGGAAGTAGCAAAAAAAATCCTCTTCGATGAGTCTTTAAAAAGACACCAGGATTACGAATTTTTTGTGCGTTTTGCATTGGCCTACAAATGGTCGGCTTCACCGTATTTCACGTTGATTATCCATTGGAAAAAAGGTGCTGTGCGCAACCGTCATGCTGCCTCCGAGATTCAGTTTGTTTCGCGTTATTACAAAGAACTTTCACCGCTTACCTGGAAACGCTATCATCTCACGCATTACAGCGAATACCAGGAAATTGGCGCTGACAGCGGTATTCTGGCTTATTACAAAAGGGAATCAATGCGCCACACGACCTATATCACATTTATGGATTACTGCACAATGCATTCTTCCCGAAAAGGAATAGTGGGGTTTTTTCTAAACTGGATTGGATTCAGTTTCCTGATTTTCAAAAGCAAATTTTCGAAGGCCTTACCGCCCACTCTTCCTTAAGCTCAAATGTGATGTTGATTCACAAGAGCATGATTTTTTTTAACCGCACCAGAAGCAGAACTCCTTCGTCGTTCGCTTCGGCACTGGCGAAAAGCACAAAGAAACAACGCGCCGAGTTCGCTCAGAAAGAATCGAAAACTTTGAATCACGCTTGCATATTCAAAAATCACTATTACAAAAACTCTGCGCCTCATTCATGAAATATATTTCGCTCTCTGCGGTTAATTCACCGTTGCGCAGCAACCGCAACCAACGATTGACGAGGATTTTAATGAAACCTCCAAGGCACACCAATTGGTAAGCAAGAGCTTTGTGGCTGCATAATTACAGAAATAAATTGTCATAAAAACTCTGCGTCTCACCGCCTCTGCGGTTAATTTAAAAGTTGCGCAGCAACCACCAAGAAGCCCTCCAACCTACACTCTTCTCCCCAGGCACCTCAAATTCCTCCCAACAATATACAGATCATTCATCACTCTGTAATCGCGCGCATAAACGATGTTCAACTTCTGGGTATTTTCCTCATTCAGTTCATTGTCCGGATACATGTCGCGTGGAGACAATACACCCTTTTTTAGTCTGGGCAATTTGTAAAACTCAGAAGATGTTTTTGAGAAATACAATCCAACCCAGGATTTCGAACCGAACAATACACCAACTACATTTTGAAAGAATCCGATTGGATTGCGCTGCACAAAAATCAATACGGGTGTAAGCGGAATCATACACAGAGATAAAACAACATCCAGCGCCCGTTTTAATCGTTGGTTAAGTGGCAAGGAAACGGAATTGATATCGAGCATAAATGCATCGCCCGATGTTTCAATACTTCCCGAACCGATGATGTATAAACTCTCGGGCGGTGCAATCTTAAATTCGATCTGATGCGTATCCATCTCACTCATAGCGCTGATGATATCGGCGCTACTGATATCGCGCGCGCAGAAAATCACCTGATCCACATCGTGTACGCGCACAATTTCATCGAGCTGGATTTTATTATTTTCCGTGGAAGTATTCACGTGAATAATATCGTCCACTGCAAGTTGAGCCTGAGCAACAATTTTCCTGACGCGTTGCAATTCATCCTCTGCTCCTACGACAGCAATCTTTCTGTTTACCCGGGGGCGCAAACCCGAATATCCATGGCGGATGAGATTAAAGACGACCCGCGTAGCCACAAAGACCGGAAGTGCGATTGCCGCACCAAACAAAATCAGCGCTCTTGAAAAACGCATGGTTTCCGGCAACAACGAATACACGATAAGGATTAATGCGGCACCAATTACAACGGGTTTGATGACGCGCAAAGGTTTTAGAGGTTTGTCGTAGCCACCTGCGATCCATGTACCAACAACCCAGATAGAAGAATAAATGAGAAAAGCGATGACTACCAGGTGGTCGTCGTAAATTTTATTGAGTGTAGCAGCATATAAATTTTTGGACACCATCAACCCGCCAAACGTGAGCGCTCCATCCACAAAGGGATGAATGGCATTGCGGAAAAAACGCATCATGATTGCCAGCCCTGCCCGCATCCAGATGGCGATGTGGATAAAAAAAGAAAAGATGCGTGCGTTCTGCTCTGAAAAATGTTTGCGCGCAAAAATGACCATGGCATTGTAGAACACAAATACGTAGTTGAGACTACCCTTCTTCGTACTTTCTCCTTTGTAATGAATGATGCGTGTGTCCGGAAAATAATAATTCTTCCAACCACCCTGAATTATGCGCCAGCTCAAATCGATATCTTCTCCATACATAAAAAAAGCTTCATCAAGAAGTCCGACCTGATCCAATGTTCTTTTACGCATAAACATAAATGCGCCACTCAGAATCTCAATCTCATGCGTCCCATCATTGCTCAGATTGCCCAGATAATACCGGTTGAACTTTGCCGATTTCGGGAAAAGTGCATTCAGTCCGAAAATCTTATAAAATGATGTTTCGGGCGTTGGCAAACCACGTTTACTCTCTGGCAAAAAATGGCCATTTCCATCCATCATCTTCACCCCCAGTCCACCGGCAAGTGGATGCGCGTCCATAAAAGCAATCACACTGCGAAAAGTGTCTTCCTGAACAACGGTGTCCGGATTCAAAAGAAGAATATACTCGCCTGTGGCCTGGCGCATTGCCTGATTATTGGCCTTTGAGAAGCCTGGATTGTCCTGATTGGCAATCAACTTTACCCATGGAAATTTTTCCCGAACCATTTCGACAGAACGATCAACCGAAGCATTATCGACTACAAAAACCTCAGTTGGAATATCACCAATGGCCTTTTGTACAGACAAGAGGCATTGCTCCAGAAAGTACAGGACATTGTAATTGACTATGACGACGGTAAGCTTCACCAAGGGTTAAGAACTGGCTGGCAATGATAGTTCACGATAACGCCGACTTGGATTTCTATTGTGGCAGGCGCTCATTTTTCTCAGAATTTTCGTCAGGATCCTCGCAATAAACCACTTCGAACAAGCTCATTTTCAGCAGTTACCACCAGCCCTAGCCTTGGTTGAGCCACTGGGCTATCTTTGCACTCCATTTTAAAATACGTATGTCAGAAAAACGAGTTCGCGTCAGGTTTGCACCCAGTCCTACAGGTCCGCTTCACATGGGTGGTGTCCGCACTGCATTGTACAATTACCTTTTCGCCAAAAGATACGGAGGCGATTTTTTATTGCGTATTGAAGATACCGATCAGGGTCGTTTTGTTCCGGGTGCAGAAGAATACATCATTGAGAGTTTAAAATGGTGTGGAATTGATCCCGTTGAAGGCATTGGATTTGGTGATGGCCCTTATGCACCCTACCGCCAAAGCGAACGCAAACCCATGTATCGCCAGTATGCCGAACAACTCGTTCAAAGCGGTCATGCCTATTACGCATTCGACACGGCAGAAGAAATGGATGCGCTTCGCAAACAGGCAGAGGCCAATAAACAGAATTTTGCCTACGACAACAAAACCCGTTTGCATCTCAAAAATTCTGTTTCCTTATCAGCAGAAGAGGTTCAAAACCTTTTGGACTCGGGCGTGGCATTTGTGATTCGACTTAAAGTACCACAGGGCGAAGAAATAACGTTCACAGATATTATTCGAGGCGAAGTGAGTTTCAACAGCGACATTGTGGATGATAAGGTGTTGCTCAAAAGTGATGGCATGCCAACCTATCACCTCGCTCATATTGTGGATGATTATCTGATGAAAATTACGCATGCCATACGCGGCGAAGAGTGGCTCCCAAGTGCTCCGGCACACATTCTCACGTACCGCTATCTCGGCTGGGAAAATGAAATGCCTCATTATGCACACTTGCCGCTCTTGCTCAAACCAGATGGCAACGGCAAACTGAGCAAACGTGACGGGGATCGCCTCGGCTTTCCTGTATTTCCGCTCGATTGGACAGATCCAACAACAGGGGAAAAATCCAGCGGTTACAGAGAGCGTGGATACTATCCTGAAGCATTTGTCAATATGCTGGCATTTCTGGGCTGGAATCCTGGAACAGAACAAGAAATTTTTTCTTTGGATGAATTGTGTGATGTTTTTTCATTCGAACATATTCACAAAGCAGGAGCCAAGTTTGATCCTGATAAAGCGAAATGGTTCAACGAACAATACCTGCGCAATAAATCCGACCAGGATATCGCATCTCGTCTGCACGGTATGGTGAAAGAAACGTTCAATTTGGAGGAAGGAGATGATCGTTTGCGTGTTGGATATTTGGCGCAGGCCGCACAATTGCTGAAACCGCGTGTACAATTCGAAAACGAAATGGCCGCAACAGGAAGTTATCTGTTTGTAGCACCAGAAAGTTACGATCAAAGTGTAATCGATAAAAAATGGAAAGACGGTTGTCGTGCGTTCTTCAGTTCTCTGGCGATTGAATTGATGAATATCGACGAATTTGAAACACCGCTTATCGATGAGACCATTAAAACCGTTGCTGCGGCTCACCAATTAAAACCTGGTGATATTATGCAACTGCTGCGTGTCATTATCAGTGGACAGGGAGGTGGTGTGGATCTGCTTGGTATGATAGCACTGCTAGGAAAAACAGAAATTAATAACAGGATTGAAAAAGCACTTGGTGCCATTCAAAAATAATCGGAAGAACTATGTCAGGTGAAATAGAAAGAGGTCCCAACTTCCTCGAAGAAATTATAGCAGAAGATATTAAAAACGGCAAACACGGTGGCCGCGTACTTACACGTTTCCCGCCTGAGCCAAATGGTTACCTGCATATCGGTCATGCCACAGCGATTTGTCTGAATTTTGGTTTGGCAAAAACATTTAATGGAAAAACCAATCTGCGTTTCGATGATACCAATC
>JBJXFC010000150.1:0-2621 GCA_046153915.1 Flavobacteriales bacterium | reverse complement strand
CCATTGCTCACGGTATAACAAAACAATTCATCTTTTCCATCGGTATCAAGATCCCGAATTTGGTATCCGGAGCGATAACAAACCTGCTCTGGACTCACCGACATGCGCGCATAAGTGTAATAGGCCAAAGGAGGCACTAGTGAATCACCATGATTCAGATTGATACATGTGTAACAAGGATTGTATTCGTTATCAACGATAATTTTTTTATCGCGGACGAGCTGATTCCACATGCGGTCGATAATGGCCTCATCCACTTGATCACGCTGAAAATTGCAGGTTGTCGGTTCAATGAATCCACCATGCTTGTTAAACGCAATTTCTTTGCTGTAAAAGGTATATTGATCCAGAGAATCGCCGGTGAAAGGCAGTGATGTCATCGTAACAGGCGATGTGCGGCAATCGAGCAGGTAGATGCTATCGCGTTGTTCAAAGAGATAATAATCTCCAAATTCGCGCAATCGTTCTTTGCCGCGGAGGCGCAAGGATTTATCTAGTGTATCTATTTCGAGTTTCCAATGTGCATCGTTGTTTCTAAATGTGGCCAGCAGCAATTCGCTCTGGTGGTAGCGTGCCGGATTGAATAACAGATACGTTTTGATATCGGCTGAATTGATTAATTCCAAATAGGGCTGGAAATTCGGATCAGTGGATTTAAGTTCTTCTGCATAAATTTTTCGAATCAGTTCCGGAACAAAATGTTCATACGGACGATTTCCAAGCAATGGGATTTGAGAGTTGTTTGTATCAAGCGGTGAGATGTCAGCTGGATAATACAAACCAGCTGGCGAACTATTCCAATGATAGAAAACCGCATCAATGTCGGCATCGTGCAGAAGCGTTAGTTTGAAAAGAGTATCTAATGAATTTTCATGAGCACCTTCATCTGGTACATTGAGATAATAATCATAAGGGAATTGATTTTTGGATAGTTTACTATGAAATGTATACAATCTTTCTGTTGAGTAGTTGTATCGTTGATAGGTGTCGAGGAATGTCTTTAATTCTCTGTTTGCATATTTGCTCCGAACGGCAACGATTGTATCTGCCAGTTTCTCAAGTTGATCTGTCCTCCCATAATTCTGAATGGTTTCGATAGCAATAAGACCTGCGTAGTGGTCATAGGTTGTGTAGCCGGTAGTATCATGTTCGTAAGCCTTGATCGAACGCCTGCGGAAGCTTTTCAGCCGGTCGACGACCTCGCTTTCATAGCGCTGTTGAATTTCCTGCGTTGTTGCTGGAAAAGACCCTTGAAGAATAGCGGCAGTGGTCGTATAGCCAAATCCCTGGAAGAATGAAATGAGATTAAGAGCATTCTGGCGTGTCTGTGGCAATTTTTTTTCATCTACGTAATACGAAATAAAGTTTACTTTCAGTTTGGAGTAATTGTGAAATGTGGTGTCCAAATAGATGCTGTAGTAGTAGTTCGACGATTTTCCTGCTATTCCGCAGCTCTCCACCAAAAATCGTTTGACAGTAAAGGTTAGTCCATTGACAGTGATGAGTTCTTTGGATAGTTCGTAGTCAGTTGTGGGAATGTAATAAGGTCTATTCGATATAAAATCATCATAATTGATGCCTGGAGATGTCTTTCGCCGAAAAAGCAGATTTTTGTCATAGGCAAGATTGGTAGTTATTTTCAAACTTCCCTGGCTTTTGCCTTTAACACGAACGGATAGTTCATCGACTGATTTTTCTTCAGTAAGAAAGGTTGAATTCTTGGACGACCAGACATCAAATACGGAAGGGTTGTATTCAAACTTGAAATCCGGATTGCAGAGAATCGTTTTGGTTGATTTGCCATTGGCGTCGAACTTAATCGCAAGTACCGCAATCAATAGAAGAATGGTAGGTCTCATCTTGTTTATTTTGCGGATTGATATTGATTGCCGATGAGCGAAAAATTCAACAGATTGTAAACCTGTTCATTTTCCAAAAGCCATTCTTTGGTTATACCGGCATCTATTTCTTTCAGTTCGCCTTCGTCTGCTGAGAAACATTTGTACTGCATCAATTCTCCATTGCAGAGCGTATACGCATATATTTCAGGACTTCCATTCTTGTTTAAGTCTGAAAGGATAAAGGGCTGGTGGAATAGTACTTCTTGTGGCTTCAACCATTTCTTTCGGGCAAAGGCAATCGGATCCTCTGTTAATGAGCGGCGGTTATAAATTGGATCACCTTCGTATTCAAAGATTTGTCTGCCTCTGATTTGCCTTTCGAATTCCGGATTGGTTTGATAGGAATTTGATTTGTCCAGAATATCTCGTATACCGAAGTCAGTTGGAGAATCGGTCATCGGTTTAGCGACCACAAGGATTTGTTTATAGGCATTCCAGCCCGTGGAATCCATTTCCAGAATTTGGACATCGTTTTTTCCTTCGCGGCTGTCGAGCACCATGCACTGAAATTCACCGGGAACAACAAGGTAGTTCTGCAGGCTGTACATGCCCGTTTTTCCATCAATGGTCGGATTAAAATTAAGCTTTCGGTATTGCGATTTCCAGGTTTTGTCTTTTTGTCTGATAAATATTACCAGCGTGGGAGTTGAGAAAAATTCATCATCCATAGAAAGTAGGAAAATTTTCCTCGATTTACTTTCAGAAACCTTTTTGGAATAC
>JBJXFC010000121.1:0-4167 GCA_046153915.1 Flavobacteriales bacterium | reverse complement strand
ACCGAGGTTAAAAGAATTGAGATGGACAAGAAGTTAAAGTTGTACGTTGCAATACCAGGAATTGGTATATTTATATGAAATTTTAGGTCAGAAATGAAGCCATCAATATTCCTTTTTCAGCTGCGCGCAACAACTTACCTCAACAACTCAAAATGCCCGTCTTTACTTTTTATCTCATCATCAATACAAGCACGCTGATAATCCAAAATGTAGTAATATACCCCGTCTTTGGAGTCGTTATTTAAGTCACCATCCCAACCTTGCTTTCCGTCGGTTTCGCTATCATACATCAAATTGCCCCAGCGATTCCAGATGCGCAAATGGTAGTAGGTAAGGTAGTTGTCGAAGGTGCGGCCCGGTGGAATTAGCATCGCTTCGTTGCGATAGTACATGCGGAAAAGTTCGTTCTTGCCATCACTGTTTGGCGTGAATACATTGGGCACAATTACTTCTGAAATTATAGGTCCAAATCCGACTCCCACAGGTGTTTCAAACAGTTCTGTGTAATCACACACCTCGTTGTAGGCGGTAAACGTCACTATGTAATTGCCTGGTACGTCATAAATATATTCCAATGACGCTTCTTCTGATATTCCTCCATCTCCAAAATTCCATTCTATTTCTGTTGTGCCTGAGCCATTCCACGCAGCATCGATGTGAGGTATTGTGTCGCACAAATCGGGTTCGGAAATTGAAACATTGCCGTCAATGGGATCGGGTGGCAATACAACTACCGTAGCTGTTGATTGGCCCGGACAATCAGATTCGGGCGAAGCTGTAACAGTTACTGTGTAGGTTCCATAGTCGCTGTAAGTATAAGATGGTGCTATTTCTGTACTTGTATCCCCGGCAATAGCATCACCAAAATCCCAGAGAATATCGTTGCCTTCATTATTCGAGGACAGGGTAAAGTCAATCGTTAGTCCTTCACAAAAGTCTTGTTGCTGTGCAATGGTCGCACTGGGCAATTCCGGCGGAGTGATGGTCTCCAAAACTAGCGCGTCGCAATAGCCATTCGAAGCATTCAACATAATATCGTATTGCGTATCTCCGCCGAAGATTACATCGTAGATCGTTTGTTGATTGCTTGTGGGAGGAATGCCATCTTCAAAGGTCCATTGCCATTGCATAGTGCCTGCCCATGTGCCTTCGGGTTCAAAATCATATACCAATTGATAATTGACACACTCTACCGAATAAGTGATATCCACGAAAAATTCATTAAATACCGGCACTTGCACAAACTGGGTATCGGCGCAGGAGAAACCTGGGTTAGCAATGAGCATTACTTCGTAAATACCTTCGGCTGTATAGGTATAGGAAGGTTCTTCAATACTTGTTGTATCGGTAAGCACAGTGCCATCTCCAAAATCCCAAAAGTAAAACTGGCCGGTACTGTTGTTGCCAAGGCTTACAGTGAGCCCGCTGCATGGCAATGGTGGATCAATATTGGCCACGGTGCTTTGACCACAAAGTGTTACGTTGAATTGAAAATCGCGATTGGTATTACTTATCAAAACACCATTGCGGTATTCTTCTACACAAATCCCTACAACATATTGTCCGAGTTCATTGGGCGTGCCTGTAAGAAGTCCTGTAATAGGATCGATGTTAAAAGCTGGATTACTTGCAATGGGGTAACTGGCACTGAACTCCGGGTAGAACTGCAACAGAGGATAGGGTGGAGCTCCCGGAGGATTGATGTAATTCGTAGGCATGTTCTCCAGCAACGGATTGCAAAAGGTATATGCAAGTGAGTCACCATCGAGATCTGTGGCGCTGTGATCCATGCTGAATGGCGAATTCAAACAAATAAAAACAGGAGGGAAGTTGATAAAAGCAGGGTTGCTGTTGCACACCGCCAACGATGGATCTGGAATAAAAGCAGTAATGGTCATACCTATATCGTCGTTGCTAGCACAATTGACAATACTTGTATTGCGACAACATCGCTGGTAGGCCAACGTTAAACCACCGGCCGGAACGTCGAGCTGCACCGAAGCGGTATAAACACATTCTGTAACACACACATTGGTGGGAGCAATCAAACATGGGTCGCCTGTATCTGTGTTTAGTGTATCGATAGTAGAAGAAGACAACGGTATCTCAATATTTTCCACAAGGTTTCCAAACTGATCAAAAACACCTACACTGGCAGGATCATCATAAGGACTTATACCGTTATAACAATCGCGGTAGATCTTCATAATGATGGTATATGTATTTCCTCCTGTGCATTCGTAGTGTATATCGCCTCCTACGATGTGGGTTGCACAAACTTCATTAAAGAAACTCAGTAACAAAGCGCTAAGCAGTGATAAAATCCTCATGAGGCCTATTGGTAGGTAAAAGGGGTTCGATTTATTGACACCACGAAGTAACAAAAGATTGCCTGAGGTGGTCAGAAATATCTTGAAAATTGATGGAATGCATCGCTGAAAGTGAGAACTTTGAATCCCAGGTTTTTTTCAGATGAACTATTGAATGCAATCATTAAACAGTGAACATCAGAAGTCTCAAATCAGACAAACTCCACCTTTGCTATATCAAAAGGTATAGGGAAAGAGCTGTCAAACAGCATACTTTTAATTCTTTATTTAATTAAGGGAGTTACAAGGAATTTCGCGATAAAATACGTTGTAAATGGCACAAAAAAAATTCAGAGCGCTCAAGATGGGCAAGGAAACATTCTACCCGGTTTCGGATGATGAAAATTCTTTCATTATGGACTGGTCGGTTGAAAAGGGTGGGGGAGTTCCTCCACATCTTCATAAATTCATGGATGAAAAATTCGTTATTACCAAGGGTGAATTTCGATTTAAAATGAATGGTGAAACGATCGTCAAAAAAGCGGGTGAAGAACATTTTGTTCCCAAAGGCGCAACACATTCCGTTAAGAATATTTTTGATGGACAGTCGGCTGCCCATGTCACATTTTCACCATCAGCGGATACGGGCAGGTTATTCGAAATCGTGAATTCTCTCGATGAAGAAAATCCAGGGAAAATGATGAATATGATCAAGGCGGTTTACATAACTCACAAACTTGGCTTGCGCGAATTTTCTACCCCTCAACCGGCTTGGGTAGGCAATATGCTGATGTCGATTGTGAAAATGATGGCTGGCTTTTCAAACTGGAACAAACTTGTAGAGAAATTCAACAAGTAGGTTAGTTGTAAGAAATTGCCTGGCCAAAAAACCACGGTTTATTCCAGCGGCAAGTCATGCTGTCTGCGCGGCTAATGGCGGCGACTACTCATTCATTTTGCCTGAATTTCTAAAACGTTAGGGCATACAAATGACTATACCATACAACGGTAATCTTTATTCATTTAATGGCCGATAGTAGAACTAGAAACTATATCGATTGTCTCCAATCAACTTCGCTGCAATGACCCTGCGTGATTCTTTCACATTAAATGGTTCCATCTTGGTAAAGCGACGCAATCCCATCAACATCATACGCAGTTCATCTCCTTCTACAAACGCATAGAGTGCTTCTCTTCCTGCGCGACCAATGATTTCGGAGGCATCGTAGATAAAGACTTTCATCATTTCGATTTGCTCTTTGCATGCTTCTTCGCCTTTCATCGCCACAAGTTTTTCTGTGCGAAGTAGCGTGCTTTCTGCGATATAAAGTTGGGTAGCCATATCGGCAATGTTCATTAGAATTTCCTGCTCTTTGTCGAGTTGCATCATGAGTTTTTGTACCGCACTTCCCGCCACCATCAATAATGCTTTCTTAAAATTGCCAATCACTTTTTTGTGTGCATCAAATACACTGGTAGAGGCATCTCCAAAGTCGGGAATACTCATCAATTCATTTGCAACTGCCATGGCTGGTGTCATCAGATCCAATTCACCTTTCATAGCTTTTTTAAGGATCATATCAACTGTAAGTAAGCGGTTGATTTCATTGGTGCCTTCAAAAATGCGGTTGATACGGGCATCGCGGTAAGCACGCTCTACGCGGGTTTCAGCACTGTATCCCATTCCTCCATAAACCTGCACAGCTTCGTCTACAACGTAATCAAGTACTTCGCTTCCAAATACTTTGAGGATAGCACATTCAGGAGCAAATGAAGCAATGCCTTTCAATGTGGCTGTTCCTTTGTCCATGCCTCCTGCAACAAGCGCTGCAATAGCGTCGTCGATGTTCTGTGTTGC
>JBJXFC010000116.1:0-2568 GCA_046153915.1 Flavobacteriales bacterium | reverse complement strand
TCATTTCACAATTTCTGAAACAAAGACAATAAAAAAAGGGGAGAATGTTGACATCAACGTCTCCCCATTATCCAATTTTCTAATTATCCAATTATCTCATTCATCAAAGGGTTCCTCTCAACTCCTGTTCACGTTCAATCGCTTCAAACAACGCTTTGAAATTTCCTTTGCCAAAACTCTTCGCTCCTTTGCGTTGAATGATTTCAAAAAACATCGTAGGGCGATCGAGAACCGGTTTGGTGAAGATCTGCAATAGATAACCTTCATCGTCGCGGTCTATGAGAATACCCAGATCACACAGTGGCGCAAGGTCTTCGTCAATTTTTCCTACACGATCCAAAACTGTCTCATAGTATGTATTGGGCACAGTTAGAAAATCAACACCGCGATTTTTGAGTGTCGTTACTGTTTCAATGATATTGTCTGTTGCAACAGCAATGTGCTGCACTCCAGCGCCATTGTAGAAATCAATGTATTCTTCGATCTGTGATTTTTTTCTTCCTTCAGCCGGTTCGTTGATGGGGAATTTAATGCGGCCATTTCCATTGCTCATCACTTTGCTCATGAGCGCTGTGTAATCGGTACTGATGTCTTTGTCATCAAAAGAAACAAGTTGTGCAAAGCCCATCACTTTTGCATAGAACTCCACCCATTTGTTCATTTCATTCCAACCCACATTGCCTACCATGTGATCGATGAATTTCAGCCCAACGGATTGTGGTTGATAAGCGGGATTCCATGCCTTGTAGCCTGGCATAAATACACCTTTGTAGTTCTTGCGCTCTACAAAAATGTGTGACGTTTCACCGTAAGTACGAATTCCGGAAAGCACAACTTCGCCATTGTCATCTTTATAAGTAGATGGTTCGAGGCAACTCTCGCCTCCACGATCTGTTGTTTCCTTCCATGATTTTGTTGCATCATCCACCCAAATAGCTATGGTTTTTACACCATCGCCGTGTTTGTTGACGTGTTCGTTGATAGGACCATCTTTTGAAAGTGGTGATGTAAGAACAAGTCGAATTTTATCTTGTTCCAAAACATAGGACACGGTGTCTTTCGAACCGGTCTCAAGACCTTTGTAAGCCAGAGGCTGAAAACCCCAGGCACTCATATAATAATAGGCAGCCTGCTTGGCATTGCCCACATAAAGTTCTATGTGATCGGTTCCAAGCAATGGCAAAAAATCCTCCGCCTGTGGAACTACTTTTTCGAGTTGAAGTGATGTTGTGTCGGTAATCATGAAAATCTATGTTTTTTTATCTTTTATTTCTTTCGATGAATCTCATAACTTCGAAAGCTATTCCAATTCACATTAGCACATTAGCACATTAGCACATTAGCACATTATCCAATTATCTAATTTGCTAATTGTCTAATTAAACGTCCAGCCACGAAGTCTTGTAACTTCCATCAGCAATATCCACTGCCGTCTGCGTAATCTTCAACGGTCTGAAAGTATCCACCATCACAGCGAGTTCAAGCGTTTCTTTTTTACCAATGCTCTTTTCGTAAGCACCCGGATGTGGTCCGTGTGGAATTCCGCCGGGGTGCAACGAAATGAATCCTTTCTTTACATGATTTCTGCTCATAAAATCTCCATCCACATAATACAATACTTCATCGCTGTCGATGTTGCTGTGGTTGTATGGCGCAGGAATTGCCTTTGGGTGATAGTCGTACAGACGCGGGCAGAACGAACAGATCACAAAATTGTGCGCCTCAAAAGTTTGGTGCACCGGCGGTGGTTGATGCACACGTCCGGTGATAGGTTCGAAGTCGTGAATTGAAAACGCGTATGGATAATTGTAACCATCCCAACCAACAACATCGAAAGGATGTGATGCATATACCAGTTCGTGCATCATATTTTCCTTGCGAATTTTCATATTGAAACTTCCCTTTTCATCGTGTGTTTCGAGATCAGTTGGTCTTCTTAGATCGCGTTCACAAAAAGGAGAATGTTCAAGTAGTTGTCCGAAATTGTTGCGGTATCTTTTTGGTGTTACAATTGGCGAGAATGATTCAACGATAAAAAGTCTGTTATCCGTTGTATCAAATTCGATTTGATAAATCATACCTCGTGGCACTACCAGATAATCACCATAACTAAAAGTAAGATTGCCAAGAAAGGTGCGCATTTTTCCCGTTCCATGATGAATAAAGATCACTTCGTCAGCATCGGCATTCTTATAAAAATAGTCGGTAGAACTTTTGCGTGGCGCTGCAATAGCAATGTTCAGATCGTTGTTAAACAGCACATACTTGCGGCTTTGCAGGAAGTCATCTTCAGCGGGAACATCCCAGCCCTGAAGCATCATCGGACTGATGTTTTTATCGATTGCGGCTATAGGGCCAACAAATGTCGCTTCGTTGATTTCCCGAATCATCGTTGGCCGGTGCACATGGTAGAGCAACGAACTCATTCCGTGAAAACCCTCTGTACCAAAAAGCTGCTCGTAGTAAATTCCGCCTTCGGGTTTTTCGAAAACAGTATGGCGCTTATGGGGAAATTTTCCCAACTGATGATAAAATGGCATGGTGATTAAATAGGTGGGCTAAATTAGG
>JBJXFC010000111.1:0-18268 GCA_046153915.1 Flavobacteriales bacterium | reverse complement strand
AGTGTCACAAAAATAAGCCTGAGGCCAGCCGCTGAAAATAGCGCCATGTGTGGACGCATATTGATCGGAAACGACTGTGCCACTGGTAAGTTCATTGAACGTTATGGTATCACCAAAATCGCGATTCTGCAGTGTTTCATAGTGTTCAGAGATAACGGGATCTCCTGATGCCGGCGTGCTTTGAGCATTGCAAATTGCTGGTAAGACAAGCACAATAAATAAATTGAGTTTTTTCATAGAACGAAGTTTTATTCAAAAGTATAATTTCGTTACTCTGGTGTCAGAAAATGAAAGAGGATTTATCAACAGGCCGAAAAAAAAGCCACCTGGATCGGATGGCTTTAAAGAGTTTTTGGACTTTATCCTTATTCAACTATCAGCTTTTGCGAAGGAAAACCTGGTATAATCAGTGAATAAACGCCAGCGCTTAAATGTGCAATATCAATCGTAATAAAATCGGAGTTGATTTGATGTGTCATAACAAGATTACCAATAGCATCAAAAACCGTTAAGACCGAATTTGCATTTGAATTCAATGAAATATTCAACTCATTTGATGCAGGATTGGGATAAACCTGAAATGCATTCAGATCTAAGGTTTCAATGTTTACGATACAATCTGCACATGAACTAAAGCAGACCTGAGGCAATGTGAAGTCTGAAGCATCTACAGTAACTGTTCTGTTATAGCCACCCTGCCCATCATCTGTGCCGCATTCGAAAGGTACTGTTTCCGCATTGATCCAGGAGTCACCGTTGATGTATTTGAATTGGACCTGACTATTCTCGGGCACGGATACTGTTGCTGCGTATACATTTTCGAATGCAAGGTTCATCTCCGTCGCTGTTGGTGAGAAACCGTTGAATGTACCCGCCACATGCACACCGGCAGGATCTGCACTGATTTGGCCTAAATCAAGTTGAAAAGTGATATCTACCATTGGAACAACGACACATTCTGTGCATGATGAAAAACAAACCATATCCATAATTTCACTGTTTACTCCGGCAGTAAAACTTCTGTTGAAATTTCCGAAGCCATCGTTCACTCCGCAATCCGCAGGGACAACTTCGGATCCAGTCCATTCCATGCCATTGATGAATTTGTAATCCGTTGTTTCACCGCTGTTCAATACAACAACGGCCTGATACATTCCGGTTGCGAATTCACTCATTTGTGTTGCAGTAGGATCCCAGTTGTTGAAATCACCAGCGATAAATACACCATCACCGCTAACTATTTCATTGCTCATATCCACCTGGAAAGTGATGAGGACAGGAACAGATTCAAGACATGCTGAACAACCAGAGAAACAAACGGGACCAAATGTGAGATCGGTTTCGCCCACTTCTAGACTTCTATTGAATCCACCAAATCCGTCCGATACGCCGCATTCGGCAAGAACAGTTTCTTGCATAGGCCAATCGTTTCCATTGATGAACTTAAATAGAACAGTATAGTTGGTGTCAATTGCCGCGCTGTATTCGTAAATTCCATCTGCATTCGTATCGAGCATTTCTGTGGTAGACGGACTCCAGTTCTGAAAATTACCAGCGATATGCACACCATTGGCATCAACTGTTTCATTGTTCATGTCTATGAGGAAGGTAACGTCAACTGTAGCGGGCTCCACAACTTCTTCACATAGAGTGCAAGAACCAAAACAGATTGGACCGTAAACCAGGTTTTCTTCTTCGATTTCGAGCGTTCTGTTATAGGCTCCGAAACCATCCTCGGTGCCACATTCTGCGGGTACTATTTCTGAGAAAGGCCAGTCACTTCCATTGATGAATTTGAAATGAATTGTTTGATTGGTTTCAACCTGATAGCTCAATTCATATATGCCACCGCCCAATTCATTCATCACTGTTCCATTTGGATTCCAGCCCTGAAAATCGCCAGCTACATGAATTCCTTGAGGACTTGGTGTTTCATTGCTTAAGTCAACCTGAAACACAACGGTGACAAATGTGGGTTCAACAATGTCTTCGCAATTGACGCACGATGCAAAACAAACAGTGTCTGTAGAAAGTGCTTCAACGCCTACCTGAATGAAGCGATTGTTGTTTGAAGCACATTGTGCAGGAACAGATTCATCGGCGCCCCAGGCATTTCCATTGATGAATTTGTATTGAACCTCAGAATTCATTTCAACGGGCTGTGTGAATTCATAAATACCATCCAAATCTTCATCCGTCATCATAGTGGAATCGGCAGTCCAGTTATTAAAGCTTCCTGCAACATAGATGCCGTTTGGAGAAACGACTTCGTTATTCATATTCACATAGAATGTGAGATTTGTAAGCAGAGGCAAAATTTCGATACAGTCTTCGCATGAGGAGAAACAAACGGGTGCTGCTATAAAATCAATGGTGCCGGTTTCGAGTATGCGGTTATATCCGCCATTGCCATCGGGAAGTCCGCATGAAGAGGGAACATTTTCAGCCTCAGGCCATGTATTGCCGTTAATGAATTTGTATGAAAGATTGGCCCATTCATCCGCTTCGAAGGTGATGCTGTAAATTCCATCCAGATCTTCATCGGTCATTTCGAAAGTGGAAGGATCCCAGTTTTGAAAATTGCCTGCAACGTGCACACCATTGGGACTTACAACTTCATCTTGCATGTTGACATGTAAGGTGATCATATTGGAAGGCTCAACAATGATTTCGCCACAATTCGTGCACGACGCATAACAAACGGTATCCGTTGAAATATCGTTTAATAAAGTATACACAACGCGGCTTTGTCCCAGGCCATCAGACAACGCACATTCAGAAGGAACAATTTCTTCCATGCCCCAGACATTGCCATTGATAAATTTATAAAACACCTGCGTATTTTGTGGAATGAGTGCATTGTAAACATAAATGCCATCCAAATCAACATCTGTCATTGGAGCACTCGCAGCATCCCAATTGTTGAAGGTGCCTGTAACGTGCACTCCATTAGGATCAACAATTTCATCATTCATGTTGACATAGAAAGTAACCGAAATGTCTTGCGGTTCAACGGGGCAAGATTCGCATGAGGAGAAACAAACGGTGTCAAGACTTATGTCGCTCTCAAGCGCAACTACAAGCCTGTTGTACCCGCCAAATCCATCATCGACTCCGCACAGTGTTGGAACCGTTTCACTGCCCGAATAATCCAATCCATTCAGGAATCTGAATTCGTAATCTGAATTGGCAGGCAATTGAGAAGTATAGGTATAGATACCGTTGCCATCATCCGTCATGGTGATGCCCGGGAGCGTCCAGTTTTGAAAACTTCCCACGAGGTGAATGCCATCAAGACTAACAGTTTCATTGCTCATGTCTACTGCAAATGTGATGTTGACAGGATCAACACATTGAGCGCATGCGCTGAAACAAACGGGGTCAAGCGTGATGCTGGCGTTGCCACTCACATCTATCAGGCGATTCATTCCGCCAAATCCATCATCGATGCCGCATTCAGATGGCACAATTTCGGTCTGGGCAAATTCATTTCCATTGATGAATTTGTATTGATAGATTCCTTCGAAGAGTGTAAATGTGATGCTATAAATTCCGTTTCCATCATCCGTCATAGATGAAGTTGCGGCATCCCAGTTTTGCATACTTCCTGCGAGATGAATGCCATTGGGACTTACGGTTTGTTGTGACATATCCACTTTGAAGGTAACATCGACAGGTGGTGCCGAAGTCCATTGAGCCATTCCACTCATTGTACCATTGCCCAGGTAATACCATGGTCCACTTCCGGTTAAAAAAGTTCCTGCAGTCCACAGTCCGGCTGCATTGGCCACATTCTCCCTTCCCTGACCCGCAGCACCGTATTGCATAAAATCGACCATCGCCGACGCGCTCGAAAACGCTCCGGTAGGAAGATAAAGTCCAAGGTCGCTTGCTGAAGTATTGAATCCATTAGAAGAATTCCACGTAAGAGCCACTTCTTCGCCACCTGATAAACTGAAATCACCATTGGTGATAGATACAGAACCATCAGATAGATTTACGTATTCGAAAAGAGCACAAAAGCGATAGGCAGCAATGTTCACAGTTGAAGTGCCATAATTTTTGATATGGATCTCATTTGTTGACGGAGAAACATAGGTAAATTTGATAAGACCCCAGGATATTTCAGAAAAACTGAAAAGAATGGTAGCCAGGAATAGAAGTTTTTTCATGGGAAGATAAAGTAGATAATTTGTGCGAAAATAAGTGTAAATAAAACACTTTCCTCATAAAATGACTGTCGCTCATGAAGATAGCTTACTTTCCAAGACAAGGGGTATTTATATATTTTTGTTTATTGTTCAATTTGTTAAATTTGACACTTAACCCGCAAGTAACACATTCTTAATGAATAGAAAATTCTATTTCTCGTTCTTTTTTTTGTTGATATTTCTATCAACCCAATCACAGGTGCTAATTCAAGAAATTCAGATAACCAATGATTCTACATTGGCGGATGAGGATGGTGATTATGGAGATTGGATTGAATTGTATAACAGCGGATCAGAAACAGTAGACCTCACGGGTTATGGATTAAGCGATAATCCTGAAAATTTGTACAAATGGACGTTCCTGAGCGGCGAATTGGATGCAGGCCAAAGAAGGATAGTCTTTGCAAGCGGCAAGGACCGAATGGGATCAATTCCAACAGATCATTTTGAAACCCCGGTGTTTCCATGGAGTGTTTGGGATTATATCGTGCCAAGTTCAGAACCACCATCGAATTGGAATACTCCTGAATTTGTTGCGAGTGGATGGAATGAAGGCCCAGGTGGTTTTGGATATGCTGACGGTGATGATGGAACAGATTTGGGAAGTGGCATTGTATCGGTATATGCCCGATGTACATTTCAATTGAGCGATGCCTCATCATTTATAGGTTCGATCCTTGCCATGGACTATGACGACGGTTTCATTGCTTATCTTAATGGAACAGAAATCGCACGTGTCAATTGCGGAGATGCAGGTAGTTTTTTCCCTTACAATGCTGGCGCCAGTGCCGAGCATGAAGCCGCGGCTTATCAAAATCTTCCATGGGATTATTTTCTCATGGATCAAACCCAGATTGAAGAAGTATTGATAGATGGACAAAATGTATTGGCAATTCAATTTCACAATGCCTCTGCATTTTCAAGCGATATGACCGGGAATGCATTGTTGATTTTGAACAACTCCAATGCAGAAATTCAAACAGAACTTGCGCCGGAATGGCTTGGTCTCACCATACCTCCAGTGCCGAATTATCACACCAATTTTAAATTGAGCACAGGAGAAACTTTATCGCTAACCGCTCCTGGCGAGGGTGACACACAATCGGCTGTATTGCCGGCGATGCAATTGGACCACGTGTTGCAATTTAACAGCGGCTCCTGGTGTGTTTCGGCAATGCCATCACCTGGAGATCCTAACGGTGGTGATTGTTTTAGTGCGTATGAAACGGCACCTTTCTTTGGTATTGAGAGTGGTGTTTTTTCTTCGGGTATTAATTTGGAACTGACATCTCAAAATCCACTCGCTGAAATTCGCTATACCCTGGATGGAAGCATTCCTGATGTAGATGACATGCTCTATACTTCACCCATCGCATTGGATACAACAGCAGTGGTTTCCGCAAGATGCTTTAGCGATAATGCATTGCCATCAGCAGTGGAGAAGAATACTTACATGATCAACGAATGGGGCATCGAATTGCCTGTCGTTTCTGTTACAACAAATCCAGAAAACTTGTGGGATCCTGAAAATGGAATTCATGTACTGGGTGAAGGATATGTTGGTGGTTATCCATTTTTCGGATCAAATATCTGGGAAGACTGGGAGCGTGAAGCCTATATGGAATACTTCGATGCCAATCACATCAAACAGGTAGAAGGGCCAATGGGAATAAAAATTCATGGAGGATGGAGCAGAGCCCGAGATCAAAAAAGTTTTCGTTTGCAGTGCAAGGATGAATACGGCATGGAAGAAATCAATTACCCATTGATTCCGGATAAACCATTTTTACAATCCATAAAGGGATTTAATCTGCGCAATGGAGGCAATGATTACGACAATTATAGATTTCATGATGCTTTGCTGCAACGTGCATTTCGCGAAACGGATGTAGATTATATGGCTTATGAGCCGGTGGTCGTATTTCTGAACGGAGAATATTGGGGAATCATGGAATTGCGCGAAGTTCAGGATCAGCATTACATTGAAGACAATCATGGCATAGACAACGATGACGTTACTGTGATAAGCAGCAACTACCTCGGATGGAATATTATTTCTGGAAATGATGCGTCTTTCTACGCCATGTACAATGCAGTGATGAATGCAGATCCGGAATCAGATTCGTTTTATGGCATTGTAGACAGTCTTATCGACATCGAAAATTATTGCGACTACATCATTGCAGAAACATATTGGGGCAATGGTGATTGGTACAATGGATGGAACAATACCAAATTCTGGCATGATGATCGCCCGGGAGGTAAATGGAATTTCATGCTGATGGATATGGATTTCGGAACCTGGGGTGGATATTATGATGATTACCTCAATATCGCAGCCAATCTCGGAACCAATCTTGGCCAGTTATTTGACCGTATAAACAAAAATGAGCAGTTCAGAGAATATTTCATCAACCGCTATGCCGACATCATCAACTACCATCTCGAAGACGAGAAATTTCAGACAATGGGATATGTTATGCGTGATGAAGTGATTGATAGCTGGCCAAGACATTGCCAACGTTGGTTTACAGATTGTGGCACCTTCGATTGGTTGCTGGATGCGCGCGTCGACTGGAATGAACAAAGAAGAATTGGAGCGCGGGATGTTGTTCAAACTCATTACAATTTATTGGATCAAGTTTCCATTACACTTGATGTTGTGCCAGAAGGTGCGGGTCGAATTCATATCAGCACGGTAGAACCACGCGAAGATGAATATCCATGGACTGGCGTGTATTACAATGGCATACCAGTGCGTATAACCGTAGTGGCGAATCCGGGTTTTACCTTTGATCATTGGGGTGCCAATGGAATTTTTCCAGTGCCGGCATACCTCGATCAGTTTATCATGAATTTTGAAGACGACGAGATATTTACTGCATTTTTTACCGGAGTTCCAATAGAAAATGCTATGCAGGTTTCAGAATTTATGTACAACCCGGATGGAGCTGCGAATTGTGGCGACTGGCTTGAGTTGCACAATACACTCGATGTTGATCTGGATTTGTCTGGGATGTATATCAAAGACGCCAATTACTTCAACAAATATGAAATTCCGTTGAATACTACCCTCGAGCCTGGAGAGTTTCTCGTTATCGCCGCTGATACCAGTTTATTTGCACAGCAATATCCAAATGTTGAGAACGTAATTGGCCCTTTGGATTTTTCACTTTCGAATGGCGGAGATCAAATCAGGGTCTTCGATTTTCACAATACTCCTTTGATTGAAATACATTATTTGGACGAATCTCCCTGGCCGGCAAATACGGATGGAACCGGGCGCACAAATGAATTTGATTTGACGGCAACGGATCAAAATCTGGCCATCAACTGGTTTGGTGGTTGTATCGGTGGAAGTCCGGCACAGGCTTATGATCCAAATTGCGGATTGGTAAGTACGGAAGAAACAAATCGGATGGATGTAATTGGTGTTTACCCGAATCCAGTGCGTGAAATGCTGCAGATTGTGTTGCCGAATAGTGAAGAGCGACCCGCGTTTGAAATTCTGGATATGTCAGGTCGTGTTGTATTGGTCGGTACGCTGATGTCTGCGGCAAATACCTTGTCATTATCTGATCTGGCTCCAGGTTTGTATGCGCTGAGGATCTATGAGTCAAACGGCACCTTTGATCACAAATTCATGAAAGAATAAAATACCATTTGAAATGAAAAGGGCCTTCGCTGTGAAGGCCCTTTTTTATGTGTTCTTACCTGATAAAATTACTCATCATTTTTAGAAGATTCTCCAACGAACCAATCTTTTTTCGCCCGGAACAATACGTTAAACGTTGTAAGAGATCCGTAAATCCTGGTGATGTATTGCTGCAATTCCACTTTTTCGGAATCCGTCATTGTGGAGTGCGCGTTTATTTTTTGCTCCATAACGCGAATTCGATCTCGAAGCATGACGATTTTATGAAAGAAATTTTCAATCGGAATTTCTTTGGGTTTCAATGAAAGATCTTTTGGCTGAAGCAACAATGTGCCGCCTTCCCAGCGATCACCAAGTTCTACAATTTCATTTACTTCGTAATACATATCAAAAACATTTTTGACAGCATCTACAACATCTTCCAGTTCGACTGTGCTTGTAATTGATGGAGCAGGTTCCAATAACTGATAGCCATCGAATGCCTTGCCCAATTCTTTTTCGCCATGTTCTTTGAAGAAAATGCGATAGCGATGTTCATCCATTCCGAATACAACACCTTCACCAAACGTGGGGTGAGTTATTCTGGCTCCAATACCGTAATTCATCTTATTTAGTTTTAGAGGGCTAATCTACATTTTAGAATATCGGGTAGATTTATGCCGAATGCAATTCATCAACATTCCGGGTTGAATTAGATTACGAATTGGATGGCTCTGTAGCTTCGTATTCATGAATGGCCGGTAAATCCAGAATGGCATCACCATTCTGATCAATTTTAAACGCCTTTTTAAAACGGGCATTCCATACAAATTCGCGGGCAACATAGCTGTATCTGGAATGAACGGTTTGATTAAACGTATCATCAAATCCAGATATTAGAATCATCACTTCTGCATCCAGATCAATTAAGTCTTGTTCGAAATAATCTGCCAGGGGACTTTTATCGTCAATTTTGTGAACCAAAGTCCAGCTCAATGGCAGGAAAATCACTTTGCTTATTTCAAGCGGTAGTTCAAAATATTTCCTGCTGGTATTGTCATCTTTGTCTGAGCGCATCATAAGAATAACCCGCGCTTGAAGTTCCATGAGTACATTGGTACGTTGATTGGCCAAACGAAACATAAGTGCCTTTCCTTCCTGATAGGGAGAAATAAGCGCATTGTTGCTGTATAAAAGCATGGCCTTGGGCTTGCTAAAACGTGCGTACATAAGTCCTGTTGCAACAGCAAAGAAAAGCAGTCCGCAAAACGCTTCAAACGAAGCAACCGTGCTTGCCAAAACACCTTTGGGAGCTATTGAGCCATAGCCTACCGTTGTAAAAGTCTGCGTTGAGAAATAGAAACAATCCATAAAACTCGTCAGTGCAGTTTCTCCGCGAACTCCAATCAAATGTTCTGTGCCAATCATAAAAAAGACAACAGCGAAAACAAAACTGCAGAGAACGTAGGTGCTAAGACTAAGCAAAAAGAAATAGATATTGCGCAAACTCAACAACCGTTGATAGACATTCCGCAATCCATTGTTTACACCTTCCCGATGGGTATTAAATGAACCATCTTTATTGATAATGCGCTTGGTGCGACCACCAATTTTTTCACCGAATCCCGGATCCTGAATTCGTCCCTGATCAGAGTGTCTTTTGAATACGGCCATTTATTTTCTCCTTTTTTCTTCAGCAAGAATCCAATCGATGCATTGTTTTTCCGCTGGACTTAGATTAATTTTTTCAATGGTTGTTACAGGATCTGCGACGTACCATGCACACAAGCGAAAGAGGTTGTTGAGTGATTCGTCTTTGAATTGGTATCCGCTCCAGGCATACCAGAAATTACGGGCTATACGCAATTCCTCGTCATTCAATTCAGCGATGGCCATGCTATCTGGCATGGTCGCGATAGCGGTATAGATGCGATCCAGTTTCTCGGCAATGGCGGGATCTTTTACCCAATAGTGGGGCTGGAAATAGGGTTGTATTATTCCAAAAAACAAATCCAGATCTGGTTTGAAATGAGTTGCAGAGTAGTGAAGTATGCCTGAGGTAGTTCTTACATGACGCACACTAAATTCTCCAGCCATCAATTCGTCTTTTTGATCTTTGATTTTACCAATTCCATTTATTTTCCAGGCTGTGGGATCACCATTTGAGAAGAAAGAATCAGGAACAAAAAAGAAAGCATTGCCCATATCAATTTCCAGTTGAAATTCGCCAATTTCCTTGTTGGCCCAGCGTTTACCGGTGGTAATCTGATATACAAATGATTCGGCGAAATCAACACTTGATCCGCCCCGGTAGGTATACGAATGGCGAATGGTGTTCAGTCCTTTTTGAAATGGAATGGTGAAGTGATAGACAAAATCACTCCAGAAATCATCTTTGCTGAATCCTTCCACTTTAAAATCGGTATCGGCAAGTCGTGTGATTTGAAATGCGAGCAATTCATTCCCGAACATCACTTTGAAATTGTCTATTTCCGGATGGCTACCTTCTTCAGCAACATCTCCGGAAGTTGGTGGAGTAACAAAACCAACGGTCAGTGATTTGGCTTCTCCGGGATTGTAAAATTCGAAAAGAATATCAACCTTCAACCAACCCGAATCGAGTCTCTTCAAGGATAGAATTTCTTTCTTCAGTTCGATGGACGTTTCCTGCAATGGTATGAGTGTGGATCCGGATGCATAAAATGAGCCATCATTCGCGGTAAGATATAATTGCCAAAGCACAAACAGCACAAGTGTTGCGACTTGCTTCATGGGCTTAAGCAATGGGAGTGGCAAAAAGATCATAATGTTCTGCCCGGTCAATTTGTACCATTGCAAAATCCCCAACACGCAGATAATCTTTGGATTTTTCGATAAGCACTTCATTGTCTACTTCCGGCGAATCGAATTCAGTGCGCCCAATGAAGTAATTTCCTTCAACCCTGTCAATGAGCACACGTACAGTCTTTCCAATCTTCTCCTGATTGAGTTCAAAACTGATTTCGGATTGTACTTCCATGATTTCATCAGCACGTTTTTTCTTCGTGCGGGCTGGTACATCATCTTTCAAAGAATGCGCATGTGTATTTTCTTCATGGGAATAGGTAAACACTCCCAGCCTGTCAAAACGCGAAGTTTCTACCCATTTTTTCATTTCTTCAAAATCCTCTTTGGTTTCACCGGGATATCCTGCAATCAATGTTGTGCGCAAAGCAATTCCAGGTACTTTTTCGCGAATCGTCTGAATCAATTCGTCGGTTTTTTCGCGGGTAATGCCACGTCGCATGGATTGCAGCATGCGGGTTGTGGCGTGTTGCAGAGGCATGTCCAGGTATTTGCAGATGTTTGAGCGCTCATTCATCACATCGAGAATTTCGAGTGGAAATCCTGCCGGAAAGGCGTACTGCAGTCTGATCCAATCGATTCCTTCAACGTCAGAGAGTTTTCGAAGCAAATCGGGCAAAGTTCTTTTTTTATTGATATCCAAGCCGTAGTAGGTAAGGTCTTGAGCAATTAAAATAAGTTCTTTGGTACCCTGTGCGGCTAGTTTTTTAGCACTCGCCACCAATTGGTCTTCTGGAGTGCTTAGGTGTTTGCCTCGCATCAATGGAATAGCACAAAAGGAACAAGGCCTGTCGCACCCCTCTGATATTTTAAAATAAGCGTAATGGGAAGGCGTTGTAAGCAATCGCTCTCCGATCAATTCATGCTTGTAATCGGCTTTGAGTGTTTTTAGTAGTCGGGGCAGATCCCGGGTTCCAAAAAACGCATCTACTTCGGGAATGTCTTTCTCGAGTTCGGGCTTGTATCGTTCGCTCAGGCATCCGGTAACATAGAGTTTTGAAACATTTCCTTTTTCCTTTTCTCGTGCCCAGGCGAGAATAGTATTGATACTTTCCTCCTTGGCATTGTCTATAAATCCGCAAGTATTGATGATCACAATTTCGGAATCTTTTTCTTCTGATTCGTGCATCACATCAAAGGCATTTGCTTTTAGCTGAGCCATCATAACTTCACTGTCAAAAATATTCTTGGCACAACCCAGTGTAACTACATTGACTTTATTCTTTTTCAGGGTTTTGGTCTTCATCGTAGCTGCAAAGGAACGCAAAACGCTTTGAAACATAATCTTTCCGATTAACGTTAGAGTGTTTTAGTGACAAAACCACCCATATTCACCCGTAAACCGAAACCCTATTTATATGAAAAAGAGCGAATTGGACTATTCCGGAGTCCTCAGCAGTGAGGTACGTGTCCAGCTAACAGATCTCCTCAGCGCAGTAGCCATTGCCAATCTTGGAAAACGAAAAGACCTCCGTCGACTTTGCAGCATTGCCATCGAATTGCTGGACAACGCACAAAGGCACTGCACGGATAACAATATTACGTTTACCTGGAGAATTGAGGGAGAAACGCTTGTTGTGGTTGTAGAAAACAGCGCCCGCGAAGAAGACGCCCGCCGTCTCAAAGAGCAGGTTGATGCGCTCCATACAATGAATGCGGAAGAAATAGCCAACGAGTTTAAGAGGCAATTGATGAATCCTGAATTCACACCGCGCGGTGGAGCCGGACTCGGATTGCTCCAGATTGCAAAGAAGGGAGCAAAGAACTACGATGTTTCCCTGCAGAAAGGAAGCAATGGCCAGGATTACATTTGCACCAGCACGGTATACGCAACACTCAGTAGTCCGGCTGCATAATGGAATTACACATCGAAGGTACACGCAATTCGCCCATGGTGAAATTCAATGAAAGCGAAAAGAAATTTTCGGTTATTGGAGTGTCTACAATGAGCAACGCGCGCGAGTTTTATCAGAATGTGCTCGATTGGTTGGACGAATTTGAGAATGCAATTCCGGTGGATTGTTATTTCGAATTTCATTTGCCCTATTACAACTCGGCCAGCAACAAATGCATTTTTAATGTCTGCGAGAAACTTAAAGCTCAAATGAGTTTGGGCCGCAAGTATTCTTTTGGCTGGTGTGTAGAAGAAGATGATGAGTTTATGAAAGAAGGAGGCGAGGCGATACAAGAAATCCTTGGGTTGCATTTTGAGTTTGTCAATAAGCCTTTTAATCAGAGTCGATTATTCTGACAACCTTTTTTGCTGCCGAGTTGAGAAGCTAATTCATTTCTTCCATGTATTCATAGGCATCAATAAGATCGAGGTAGGTGCCATCAAATCCAGCGCTCAGAATTTTGTGGAGATATGAGTTTTCATCACCAAAGATAATTTTCTGCCATTCCGGATTCCAATAGTCAATTTTGTAATTGCCAGGCCAATCGGGATTCACACTTCCCATCCATTCAGGTGAGTTGAAACTCCAGGTATTCTGCCAGTAATAGCGATAATCTTCAGCTTCACCAATACTCATATAAGCTACCACAAGGCGATATCCGCCATTGGCTTTATGCCGCAACTGCTCAATTTCGGCAAAAGTGTATGGTTCATCTTCAAAAAAAGCGTCCATAATAATCAGATCGTAGTTGGTTGCAACAACCGCAGCTATAAAATCCTGCTTCGTTAGAAAGTCTTGCGTATCTATTAGGTAAAGAAAATTTTGGACTTCATTGAGATTCTGAATGACCAGATTATTTTCTCCGTATATCGGAGAGGGATATACAGGAATTTGATTGAGATCACGGCTATCTGCAGCAAATGATACAAATCCATTATCCTGATTAAACGCATAACTTTGATCCATATTCGAAGGAGTAGAGCAATAGTCAGTTACTAGAACGGTTTTGCCCTCATCACGCAGCAGATCCAGGGCTGGCATCCAGATATCTCTTTCTTCCTGGGGGGTTTCTTCATCATCATTGTTGTATCCAAAATACAAATCTTCTCTTCCCTGCCCATTGATAGCCGCAAGGTAATTGGTTTGCACCGGACTACTCGCATCATCGTTTTCGCGCGCTAGGGCCTGACCATTCTGAGGAATTACAATAAAATTGGAATCGTAATTGCGGGCATAGACGGAGAGACCGATTACGAATTGTCGCATTTCATTTCTGTAATAAACGACACCATCCATTTCACTTTCCATGGTTTTTTTGTCATGGCAAGAGGAAAATATAAAAACACTACCGATTGCGATAAGAAATGGCTTCATGGTTGGTCTAACGCTGCAATTGCATTTTTGTTTTGCAAAAAAAATGGTCCCTCAGGACCATCTTTTCCGATATGTAATTATTACAATTTTGTAATTCGCTGAATGACGTTGGATTCTTCGCCTTTGATTTGAATAATGTATTGGCCACTGGCAAGTGAGGATAGATCGATCAAATTTGATCCGCGTTGAATAGTTTGCGATAAAATCAATTTACCTGACATGTCTAAAATATTCGCAGATGTCTGATCATTTTTTAAATTGATGGTGAGTTGATTTTGAACCAGAGTTGGATAAATGCTTGCAATGGGTTCAGATGGAGAATCATTTACGTTTGTAAACAAAGGGCTAAATCTATACACTGTGCCCGCAGGAGGCTCCGCATCCAATAAAAGAGGCATTTCAAACTGGCTTTGCAGATTAAAAATTTGTGGTGCAAGAGGATCACCGTAGAGCAACCAAAAGTATTCCCAACCTCCGTTGCCGGTGGCATCAGCGTTCGATCCGATTCCAATAAGCGGAGCACCTGTAAAATGCACCAATGTGCCTTGGGTTACGGTGTTTTCTCCAAATCGGTATTCGATCACATTGGAGCCTTCGTAAAGCCACATTTGAAAACTTATTCGATTGTCAAAAGTCCCGCTTTCTTGCCATTCGGCATAAAATCCGGAATTGCGGTATTCCATTTTAAAAATGCGTGAACCAGGATTTCCTTCGGTGGCATAAAGAAGCGGAGAAATGGAAGTGGAATCATAACCGGCGTCCATCAAATCGGCCAGATAGGGCGCAAAAAAATGCACAGAGTCCTGTTTGATCATGCTGATAATCTGTCCACCAGGTCCAACGAGCAATACATCCGTAATGACTTCATCCATGATCTGGAATTGAAATCCGAGAGGAAGTGTCGCTTCGGGGTCATCCCAAACGTCGTTGTTTACAACAGAGCCTGCCTCCGATAATTCAATGTAGTCTTCATTGAGCACGGTGAGTGCATAAGGCATTTCTTGAGAATAGGCGCTGAATGATATCAGCAATGCATTTAAAAATAATAGTTTTTTCATAGTGGTAGGAATAATAATTCGAAAAAAGGACGAATAATGAGCCCGAAAGTTACTACCAATAAATACTTTTTTTTATCTCATTCGACTGCAAAACAAAATATTTTCAAAACCAGGACATTCCCGAATCACAAGTTCTTGAGACAAGCGGCACTTTTTTAATTTCATGCAATACTGTCTATACCTGCATTAAAAAAAGCAATTGCCATTCCTGGAATGGGACGATTGAGAAAGCCTTTAATATTCTTGATCTTTAGCACGTCATTTCGAATCTTATCACGTTATTTATCAAAGAAGTAAAATCTACAATTTTGTTATTCGTTGAATGACGTCGGATTTATCACCTTTGATTTGTAAAATGTATTGACCGCCGGGAAGTGAGGATAGATCGATCAAATTTGAACCCCGTTGAATGGTTTGCGATAGAATCAATTTCCCTGACATGTCCAAAATATGGACGGATGTATTATCATCATTTAAGGTGATGGTAATTTGATTTTGAACCAGGGTTGGATAAAATTGAACCACAGGTTCAGAAGCCGAATCTTTTATGCCAGCAAACAGTGGGCTAAATCTATACACCGTGCCAGCAGGAGGCTCAGAATCCAATAACGGCGGTGTTTCAAAAGGGTTTTGGAGGTTGAAAATTTGAGGCGCAAGTGGATCACCATGAAGCAACCAGAAATTTTCCCAGCCGCCATTGCCTATTACATCGGCTTTGCTACCTATACCTATTAGTGGAGCGCCAACAAAATGCACTAAAGTGCTTTGTGTGACAGCGTTTTCACCAAAGCGATATTCAATCACATTTGTACCTTCGTAAAGCCATAATTGGAAACTTACGCGGTTATCGAAAGTTTCACTCTCGGCCCATTCATTGTAAAAGCCAGTGTTGCGGTATTCAAGTTTAAAGATGCGAGAACCGGGATTGCCTTCTGTTTTATACAAAATGGGTGAAATGGAGGTAGAGTCATAACCCGCATCCATCAAATCTGCAAGATAAGGTGCCAGAAAATGAACGGAGTCCTGCATGAGATAATTGACAACCTGACCTCCTGGTCCGGCTATCAGGATTTCTGACATGACTTCATCCATAAGTTGAAATTCAAAATCCAATGGGAGGATTACATAAGGATCATCCCAAACTTCATTGTCTACTGCAGAAGCAGATTCAGAAAGTTCATTGTAGCTTTCGTTTAACACGCTGAGTGAATAGGGCAATTCCTGTGACCATGCGCATGTGGTTACTAAGCACATTGCAGCTAATAATTTTATTTTCATAGTTTGTATTTTAGGACAAAGAGACTGCAAAAAGGAGCGATTTGCTGCTTTCAGATATTAATGAAACTGCCCGTAAAGTGCTGAAAATAAATTCTTTGAGAAGCTTTATTTTTTACCTGTTAAATGGTCTTTGAGCCATTCGCCATGCCTCGTATTCGTCATGAATGGCCTTGTAAAGAAGTTCGGCCATTTTTTTGGCACCGGCCGGCGTGAAATGCGTGTAGTCTGGACCGGCATAAGGCGGGTTGTTTGTTACCCAGGAAACCATCGAATTTTTGCCGCCCATTACTTCATACATATCCCAAAATGCACAGCCTTCGTTGAATGCGGCTTCTTTCATACCATACCGCACTTTTTCGAGATAGGGACAGGTCTGAAATACACCGTCGATACTGGTACTCATATCGGATGGACCAATCACCAGGATGGCAGCATCAGGGGCGTGGGATTTCATATTTCGAATCCAGGATTGAAACATCTTACCATAATTCAAAGCAGCATTTTCACCTTTCAGATAGGGTATGGCATTGCCACCAAATTGAAGAATAATAAGGTCTGCACCCAAATGATTAAACGTTGATCTGATTTCTGCTGAATTGGTCTTACTCATCGCCGATCCATCGTTGCCGCGCAAGGCAATGTTGCTTGTTGAAACGCCAGTAGAATCCTGAAATGAAAGCGCATAAACATCGGGACTATCGGGCCCATAAAAGTTGAATTTTAATTTTTCCTGCGATGGTAGTATCGGCCAGGTAAAAATTTGCATTTGACTGCTTACCGAAACATTTTGCTGCCACAAAAGTGTTTTTTCATTGTAGACAGAAAGCGTAAATGGAAATTGATGATTTCCAAGATACATGATGGCCTGATTGTATGTTTTGCAGTGTGGCTGAGACATTCCGGAGGGTCTGAACTCAAGCCATCCTTCAATATACTTCGTGCTATCAATATCCGCTTTCTTTTTTGCAGGTGTAAAACGTGCAAAAGAACACATGACTCCAAATTTGTTGTGACTCACGTTGCCGTCATCAAATCCGTAGGATGTATACCTCTTCCAGTTGGAACTCTGGCTTTGCACGATATTGGAAGAAGCCGTTACGGGCAGGGGAGATGTTAATCCCGGGCCATGACCACCGAATTTTTCCTGCAATTTCTCGCGAATCATGCCAGTCATTCTATCTGTTTCTATCTGCGAGTCGCCGTAGTGATAGATGTGAATTTGTTTGCCTGCACTTGCGCTGTCCAACGCATGAAAGAATGAAAAAAATGGACTCGAGTCATGGTCTTTGAATTGCAGCGCGGCGATGCTGATCGGGCGTTTCATCGAAGATCTCAGAGAATCGTTTCGCAGTGAGTCTGCCACCAGCGCAATGCTATCAAATTGTGCAAGAAATTTTTCTACATCTTCAATTTTTCTTTCTCCAATCGAGTCTTGCAAATTATTCCAGGTCTTGAAGCGCAATTTATAATTACCAAGATGGATGCCTTCAGCGGGAAATACAAACATCAGCGCAGAACAGGCCATTCCTATGGAAACTAGCACAGCAAGCGTAATATGTGGCCTTATTACTTTCAGAGAAAATAATTTGGGTTTTAGATGAAGTGTTTATTCAATGATTTTTAGTTCTGTTCTTCTGTTTTTAGCTCTGCCTGCATCTGTTTCATTGGTGTCGACCGGAGAAGTTTCACCGTGTCCTTTTGAAATCAACTTATCGGCTGCAATCCCTTTCGAAATTAAGTATTGCACTACGGCATTGGCTCTGTTCTCACTCAGAAGCTGATTTGCCTGATCGTTTCCAACATTATCGGTATGCCCACCAATTTCGACTTTTCTGGTTGGGTTGGCTGCAAGTAAACTGACAAGTCTATCGAGTTCTGCTTTGGATTGTGGCAATAGGTCGTATTTATTGGTCTCAAAAAATACATTGTTGAGCGGTATAATCGCTCCGGCCCGCAGTTTTTGCAATTGGATAT
>JBJXFC010000110.1:0-3762 GCA_046153915.1 Flavobacteriales bacterium | reverse complement strand
AATAATAATCGCTCATCACAACTACTTTTTCTCCGTTTTTGATTGAGGCAATGGCGTTGTTGTAGGCTTCGTTTTGTTGTTCTTTGATGAGCTTGCAAGTTACAAGTTCTGGCTTGCCTTCTTTGTCTCTTCGGGCCGTAAAACCAAACAATCTACATATCAATCCTCTGCTTGGATAAGCACTGCACAACCCACCAAAATTCGTTACATGTGGTCTGAAAACATAACAGAGCGAATCTTTTTTGGCTTTGATTTCTTCCAGTGCAATTTCTGCTCTTCCTTCATCAAACATGTCGAGTGCAAGCGGAAGAAACTCCAGAGGTGTGGCTTCTATGTCGGGCTTTTTGCAGCATTCTCCGCATCCGCTCAAACAATGCAATCCGGATTTTTGCTGAAACGCGGCAATTTCTTTGTCAAGTCGCGCATACACTTTGCGCACCTCGTTGACTTTTTGCGGCAGTGTTTTCATCGTGCTACAAGAAATCTGGCAGAAGTTCGTATTCCCTGCTCTGTTTCAAGAATGAGCACATACATGCCAGATTCCAACGCGTTTGTCTCAATCTGAAACTCGTTGTTTCCAACACCAATTGTGATTTGACTTTCCTGCACCAGGCGTCCTTGCAGATCTCGCACGTGCATCATTCCTTTTCCACTAAAAGAGGTATGCATTCTGGCTGAAATTTGATTACCGTAAACAATCTGTAGAGGTAATCCATATTGCACCAATTCATCCACAGCTATTGTCACGTTTAATTCCAATTCGCACACCTGTGGAATGTGATCACTCATAAAATAGATAGCCTGCAATACGTCATAAGGCACATCGTTGTTGGCAGAGCATGAGGTAATGCTTTGATTGTAACATGCGCCTGTATTTCCAAGTGAAAAATAACTGTCTTCAATATAATGGATTTCATTGGCCGGATTCACCAAGCCTGGGGAGAAGAGTATAAAATCAAAACGATCGTCTACACCGCCGCCAGCACCATCGTTTTCAATCTGATTGGCGCGTGTGCTTTGCGTGAGAATTTCCTTATGAGCAAAATTGGTTCCTGGCCAATCTCCATAATCGTAGAACACATCCTGCATGGGAATGGTATTTTCATCAGATAGCAGGGCTTGATAAGCATCTTCGTTGCGGGTGTAAATATTAAAATCACCGCACAAGATTACATTGTCATTTGCATCCCGATTGGCATTCATGTATGCAAGCCAATCTTCTACCATGGCAAGTCTGGCAGCCTGATTGGCCGTTCCTGTGCTGCTTTTAAGATGCGTCACATAGACATAGAGAAAAGTGGTATCTGCTCCTTCGTCCAGGTTGGCGTCATTGAGGTAGAGTTCGAATTCGTTGAAATCGCGGACATCGGTAATAATCTCTGATTGACTTTTGAGCGTGAAAATGGACTGGTCGTAAACAAGAGCCTGCTGCAATGCATAAGGTGAGCCCTGATCGCTTTGCTGCGGTACAAAAGCGCCGTGTTCAAAATTGCCATAATTCAGAGTATTCATCATAGCAGCAACATCAGCTAGCCCTTCCGCGTTTTTTAATTCTTGAATCATCAAAAGGTGCGGGCGGTAATAGTCGACAATTTTTTGAAGTGTATCAACTCTCCCCTGCAGGTTGCCTGTAGGAAAATTGAGCATGTTGTAACTCATCACCCTCACCTGACTCATGAGTAGCAGGGGAGCACACATCATCGCGATCAACAGCACTTTTTTCATGGGGTGAAAATAGGAATATCCTGCCAATTGTGGAAGTTATGGCATTGAGCTTACTTTTTATACCGGGGATGGAAACTCAGAATTTCCTCTTTGAGTCGATGGCGATCAAGGTGTGTGTAGATCTCCGTTGTGGTAATGCTACTGTGGCCAAGCATTTCCTGCACACTGCGCAAATCGGCTCCGGCCTCTACAAGATGTGTTGCAAATGAATGCCGAAAGGTGTGCGGAGAAATATTTTTCTGTATTCCGGCTTTTAATGTGAGGTCTTTGATGATGTTGAATATCATCATACGGGTGAGCTTTGATCCCCGCCTGTTTAGAAATAAAAAATCTTCCTGGCCAGATTTGATAACCTGATGATTGCGCGTGGCTTCATTGTACATGCCGATCCATTTGATAGCAACATTCCCAATAGGTATCAGGCGTTCTTTATTGCCTTTGCCTATCACACGCACAAACCCATCGTTGAAGTGCAAATTCGAAATCCGGAGCTCTGTCAATTCACTCACACGCAATCCGCAGCTGTACAGTGTTTCAAGCATGGCCCTGTTGCGGGTTCCTTCTGGAGTGCTCAAATCAATTAAGCTCAATACCTGGTCTATTTCGTCAACACTCAACACATCTGGCAATTTTCTTCCGGGCCTTGGAGTATCAATAAACTCCATGGGATCAACCGCGATTTCTTTCTCGAGAAGCAGGTAGTTGAAGAATCCCTTAAGACCAGAAATAATGCGTGTTTGTGTTGTGATGGCCAGGCCAAATTCATGCAGCCATTCTAAAAATTTGCGAATGTCTTCAGCCTTTACACTCTTGGGCTGCAAGCTGGCATCATGCAGTTCACAATATTGACGCAGTTTGTCCACATCCTTCGAATACGCTTCGATGGAATTGGCCGAAAGGGATTTTTCAAGCCGGAGAAAGTGTACAAAACCGCGTTGTGATATCTGCCAACTCATGCCCGCAAATTTGGATTATTCGGGGCTCAATTATCGTTGATTCGAAGATATTTTATAACATCATCGTGTCCTGAAAGGGATGCAACTAAACCTGGTCAAAAGAAAAATCCCCCGCCGTTGCAGAGGATTTTTCAGACTAAATTACCTAAACAAATTCTATATTAATTAACCAAATTACTATCGCAGATACCGTTGTATGATGCCATAGCAAATTCTTATTTCAATTTATTGTACCCACGACTGCTGACTGATCAACAGTGCTTCCTGAACTGTTACACGCTCACCATCGTTGTATGCAGTAACAAAAGGTCCTGGCAATGTGTTGTAATCCGATTTCATTCTCTCTCTTGCATCACGAGCTTTGCCGTATTCAGAAAACTTACCGGTTGTGTACTTCACCCAACCCTCATGGTTTTCAATATTAAAGGACTCCTTGAAGTTGTATGTTTTCTTCATGAAGCTTTTATTAACAATTCGGTGTGCAGCAAGAATCTGCACTTTGTAGGTAATACCTGTTTCTGGTGAAGGTATTGATGTTACTGGATTTTTATCGTTGTTATCCGCTGTGTCTGACTGATCATTCTGTCCGTCGTTTTCGCTGCCGCTGTTATTATCTGCGGTGTTTGTATCGTCGGGCTTCACTGGAACAGGGATAGAAGTTACGGGTGAATGCACAACAGGTTCGGATGGAAGTTCGCCTTTTCCAATAACCGGAAGATCGTATGGGTCGCCTTCCAACACATAGGAAAATACGCCTGTAATTGCTGGCAATGTGCTCTCAGTGCACGAGATGCGGTAACTGCAAGAGAATTCGTTTGCATCCGGTGCTTCAAACCACACAAATTTGATTGTGTTGCCTTGTTGTGTCACTGTAGCTCCGCCTGCATTGTCGGATTCGGTTGTGCACATTTCCGGCACTGTTTCCAGTATTCTTGCCAGAGTGCCTTTGATGATGTTGTTGCGAACTGTCAACCCAACTTCATATTCGGTGTTCGATATTTTGGTAATGGTTCGTTCACATGCCATATCTACAACTTCTGCTTCAACCTTAACTCCCGGCATCGTTTGTGCAACTTCTTCC